>NZ_LZJD01000067.1:0-82729 GCF_001666875.1 Mycobacterium sp. E802 | reverse complement strand
GCCAGCCATTCGCCCGTCCTCCGCCGCGGCCGGTCGTCGTCCCGCCCCGGTCGAGTGCGGGCGGCACCCGCACCGATCGACCCCTTCGCTCCGCCGCCCCCGGCCGACCCGATGGCCCCGGTCGATCCCATGGCCGCACCCGCACCGATCGACCCCTTCGCTCCGCCGCCCCCGGCCGACCCGATGGCCCCCGTCGATCCGATGGCCGCACCGGCGCCGATCGTGCTGGACGTGCCGCCGCCGCCTCCCCCGGCACCCGAGGATCCTGCCCCGGTCGCCATCTGAGAAATCACACCTGTCGGTCGATGGTGCGCCACACCCCGTCGGCTAACGTCGGCGTGTGATCGTGCTCCTACCTCCGTCGGAGACCAAACGCGCCGGCGGGGACGGACCGCCGGTCCAGCTGGACCGCCTGAGCTCGCCGGAACTGACCCCGCTTCGCCGGTCATTGATCGACGAACTGGTCGCGCTCGCCGCGGATCCGCCGGCCTGCCGCACGGCGCTGGGTATCTCGACCGCCCAGGATGCCGAGATCGAGCGAAACGCCGCGCTTCTGCGAGCACCCACCATGCCCGCCATCGAGCGGTATACCGGCGTGTTGTACGACGCGCTCGATGTGGGCTCGTTGCGCGGGCAGGCCGTCGCCCGCGCCCGCACGCGGTTGGCGGTCGGTTCGGCACTGTTCGGGCTGCTGCGCGCCGACGATCCAGTGCCCGCCTACCGGCTGTCGGCATCATCGAAGCTGCCCGGCCAACCCGGCCTGGCCAAACGCTGGCGACCACTCTTGGAGCCGGTGCTGGCCGACCTGTCCAGCCGGGAGCTGATCGTGGATCTGCGCTCGGGCTCGTACGCCGGGCTGGGCCGAATCCCCGCAGCGGTCCGGGTGCAGGTGCTCGCCGAGCATCCCGATGGCCACCGCACCGTGGTCAGCCACTTCAACAAGGCACACAAAGGCCACCTGGCCCGGGCCTTGGTGAGCTCACGCGCCGAGCCGGACAGCGCGGCAGCGGTTGCGACGGTCGCCCGCCGGGCAGGTATGAACGTCGAACGCGACGGCGATGAATTGACCTTGCTGGTTCCGGCCGGTTGATTCCGGTGGTCAGATCGCCTCGAACGGCTCCCCGTCGAGCGCGGTGGAGGGGCGGCCGTCCGGACCCTTCGGCACATCGCCCACCAACGTCACCCGGTACAGCCGGCGGTCGTGCTCACCGGTGAGATCTGACGGCGCGAGATGGACGGTCGAGCGGTTGTCCCAGAACGCGATGCTGCCCGGCTCCCACTTGAACCGCACGGTGTACTCCGGGCGTACCAATTCGTCGTAGAACAGCCCGAGCAGGCGGCGGCTCTCATGCGGGGACACGTCGACGATGTGGCTGGTAAAGCCTGGATTGACGTAGAGCGCCTTCTCCCCGGTTTCCGGATGCACCCGCACCACGGGATGCTCGGTCAACAGCGGGCGCCGGTTCACCCGTCGCCGATAATCCTCGGTGGCCGTCGTACCGTCCGGTGGGGCGAATCGGTGTACTGCCCGCAGCCCGTCGGCCAGCCGCCGCAACGGTGCGGACAACCCGTCATAGGCTGCAACGGTATTGGCCCACTGGGTGTCTCCGCCGTAGGGCGGGATCACCTCCGCCCGAAGGATCGACGCGGCAGGCGGATTCACCGCCGCTGTCACGTCGGCATGCCAGTTCGCCTTGTCGAAGCCACGACTGCTGCCGTAACGGGCCTTGAACCGGTCGGCGAAGATCGGATAGATCGTCGGATAGTCCGGGTCCGGGATCGAATCGAACAGGGGATGCGCCGGCGTCGGGGATCCGAAGGCCCGGGCCAGGCGTAGGTGATCATCGTGACCGATGAACTGGTCGCGGAAGAAGACTACTTTCCACTTGAGTAGCGCAGCACGGATTTCGGCCACGTGCTCGTCGAGTAACGGTGCGGTGAGGTCGATTCCAGCGATCTCGGCGCCGATCCACCCGGACTGTGGCCGGACGGTGAGAGCTGATGCCAATTGCGTCATCTGTGTCCCCTGATTAGGTTCGGTTCGTTACGAATTGAGTGATTTCGGTGTGACGCCGTCGAGTTGGTTCTGCGCGGTGACGATGTCGTTGTAGCGACCGTCCACATACGGCGCGACGTCGACGTGGGTCTTGATCGTCCCCGTCTCGTGCAGTCCGTCGGCGACGGTTTGGAACAAGGCCGTGGAATCCGCATCGATCGGGTAATACGACGCGATCCCGTCCTCTTCGTAGAGTTTTCTGCCCTGCTCGAAGGTGATCCCTTGCACTTTGACGTAGTACTGGTCGATCCACTGATCGGCGTGGGTGTCCTTCCAGTTGTTGGCTGCCACCGCCCGCCCGACGTAGTCGCCGATCGCCGCCACCTTGGCCGGATCGTCGAGTATGTCCTTGCGCACGATCAACGTCTGGATGCCGGTGTTGATGCCCTTGCCGTCACCGAGGATCGGCGGTTCCCCCAGTTGGTAGTACTGGTTGCCGAGCACGATGGCGGCATCGACCGCACCGGCTGCGAATGTCGGAACCACCTCTGCCCCAGCCAATTCCACGGGCTGCACATCGGTCTTCAAATCCAGTCCGTGACGCTTGAGCAACGCCGCGGTGATCATGTGGCGGCCGGAACCCGGCGGGTACGCCACCCGTTTGCCGCGAAGATCCTCGATGGTCTTCACCCCGCTGTCCGGGCGGGCCACCAGGTAATAGCCGCCGCTGGTACCGGGATTGGCCTGCAACCCGATGGTCACCAGGTCGGTCACGCCGCTGTCCACCGCGATCGGTACCGGCGCCTCACCGATCGATCCGACGTCGGCAGCCCCGGAGCGCAGCGCCTCGATGACCGCTGCGCCGCCACTGAAATCGGCGAAATCGACCTCATAGGGCGTGCCCTGCCCGGCATTGGCCAGATTCCACGGCAGCGATTGCGTGCCGTTCTGTTCGGCGACGACCAGTTTGGTACCCGGCGGCACCTCGGAGTCGGTCGCGATCTTCACCGTGTCGATCGCATCGCCGCCCTCGTCGTCGGAGAGCCCACAGGCACTGAGCAGCAAGGGAATCAACAGCAGCGCGGCAGATTCACGCCACACTCGACCACCAGATGGCATCTGACCTATTCCTCGTCTTCGGATACACCGAGTTCGGAGAGCAATCGCCTTCGCAGCGTGGCGAATTCGTGGGTGTCACGAGCCCGCGGCTTCGGCACCGCGACCTCGACATCGAGCGAGATGACCCCGTCGGTCAGCACGATCACGCGGTCGGCGAGGGCGATCGCCTCGTCGACATCGTGGGTGACCAACAGGACGGCGGGTGTGTGCCTGCGGTACAGGTCCATCAGCAGTCCGTGCATCCGGATTCTGGTCAGTGCATCGAGTGCACCGAACGGCTCGTCGAGCAACAGCAGCTGAGGCTCCCGCACCAGTGCTCGAGCCAGCGCCACCCGCTGCGCTTCCCCACCGGACAGCGTGCGCGGCCACACCTTGGCCTTGCCGGCCAGGTTCACCTCCCCGAGGGCGGCCACGGCTCGTTGCCGCACAACGCCATTGGCGGGCAGCCCGATCGTCACGTTGGCCAGCACCCGCTGCCACGGCAGCAACCGCGGGTCTTGAAACACGATCGCACGTCGCTCGGGCACCCGTAGGTAGCCGTCCACGTCACTGTCGAGGGCGCCCAGGGCCCGCAAGAACGTGCTCTTGCCCGAACCGCTGCGGCCCAGCAGCGCGACGAACTCACCGGTCCGCATCTCCAGGTTCAACCCGTCGAGGATCACGTTGTCCCCGAATCGTTTCCGGATGTCGCGGGCGATGACCACCGACGACACACCGACGGCGCTCTCCAGGGAGTCACTCACCGTCATAGGCCCGCCTCCAGCTGAGCAGCCGACCTTCCAGGAAGCGGACCACCAGGATCGATATCAGACCCAGGATCGCGTAGACCGCGATCAGCACGAACACGACGTCGATCTGGAAATACTCGCGGGCGTCGGTCATCATCCGGCCCAGCCCCTTCTTGGCGTTGATCGTCTCGGCGAAGATCAACGACAACCAGGACGCCGTCAGCGCCAGACGCAGACCGACGAGGAACCCGGGCAATGATCCGGGAATGATGACGCGGTAGATCATCTCGGCGCGGCCGGCCCCGAAAGAGCGCGCCGCCTCCACGAGTGCCGCATCGACACTGCGGATCGCGCTGAAGGTGTTGATGTAAATCGCGACGGCGACCGCCAGGGTGATCAGCAGGATCTTCGGCACCTCGCTGATCCCGAACCAGACGATCAGCAACGGCACCAGCGCGAAGTTCGGGACCGCCCGCAGCACCTCCATATTGGCGTCGACGAAGTTCTCCCCGATGCGGGACAGACCGGAGATCAACGCCAGACCCAGCCCGAGCGCGACGCCGAACACCAGCCCGTATCCGACCCGCAACAGGCTGGCCGTCAGGTGCTCCTGAAACGTCCCGTCCGCGATCAGAGCCCATGCCGCCGCGAGCACCCGGGTCGGCGGCGGCACCGTGCGCTCGTCGAAGATGCCGACGGTGGACAGCAGTTGCCACAGCCCGACCAACAGCACCGGTCCCAGCAGGCGCTGGACCGACCGCGGCACCGGCGGCTTACGTTGTACCCGCCGAACCGCGGCCCGTGGATCGACCAGACCGGATTCGCCGACGCCGGCCGTGCCGCGGCCCGGCCGCGACAACACCGTGGCCATCTCAGGCGGCTCCGAAGTAATCGCCCGAAATCGATTCGGAGGCAACACCGTCAGGCCCGACCGGCACGTCACCGACCAACGTGATGCGGTGCAACACCCGGTCGCCTTCGACATGCTCGAAGTCACGCGGCGCCAGGTGCAGGGCGGCACGGTTGTCCCAGAACGCCACGCTGCCGGGCTCCCACTTGAACCGCACCGAGTATTCCGGCCGGGCGATCTCCTCGAACAGCAGATCCAGCAGGTGCCGGCTTTCGCGGGGCGAGAGATTGACGATCTCGCGGGTGAAGGACGGGTTGACGTAGAGGACCTTCTCCCCGGTCTCCGGATGTACCCGCACCACGGGGTGGATGGTGGCCAGCGGATTGCTGCGCACCAAATCGCCGATCTTCTCGGTGCTGCGCTCGGCCGACGTTGTGGAGCCGAAGCGGTGCTCGGCGCGCAGGTCGTCGAGCAAGCTCTGCACGGACGGAGAAAGCCCCGCGTAAACCGCAGCGACATTGGTGAACTGGGTGTCGCCACCGTAGTCGGGTACTCGTTCGGCCCGCAGGATCGAATGCGACGGCGGGTTGATCAGCGGTGTGACATCGGCATGCCAACCCGGACCGTTGGGACTCTGCCGCTTGCGGTACTTCGTGCCGTACCGGTGATCGTAGGCAGCGGGTGAGACCGTGTGGACCTGCGGGAATCCGACTGGGGCAGAGTCGCCCTCGTACGGATGCCCCGGCGTCACCTCACCGAACTGTGCGCCGAACGCGATCTGTGAAGCGTGGTCGAGATCCTGCCCACGGAAGAAGACCACCTTCCACCGGTGTAGTGCCGCCCGGATCGCTTCGATATGGTCGGCGGACAGCGGTGTCGACAGATCGATCCCCTCGATCAGGGCGCCGGTGAAGCCCGACAACGGAGTCACCTCGACCTGGGCGGAAACAGAAGAAGGCATGGCCACGCTCCCCTCGAAAGCGGCTGCTACAACGACTGCTCGACGCTAACCAGGTTGTCCGTGAGGCTTACCGGTTTGAATCGGCGTGACTGGAATGGCGAGCAAATTTCATTGCCGCTTTGCGGCTGTCGTCCACATCAACGGGTTCTGGCGAATACCCGGGTGTCACCCACGGTGCCCGGCATCGTCGTGCACAATATGACCTCGCGTCAGCGCCCGTCGTCTGTGCCACGCCCACCACACCGCCGTTTCCGGGAGCAAGCTTGGTCACCTGCCCAGTTTCCACACCGCAGCCGCTGTATCCGCCGACTCGTGGTGGACGGCACCGAAAGGCACCGCAGCGGCGTTGGTTACCGGTGGGGATCGGGGTGACCGCGGCCGCCGTGGTCAGTTCATTGCTCACCGCATTCGTCATCGTCACCACGCTGGCCGCAAAGCTGTCCGCGAAGGATTCGGTGTATGCCGTCGGCGCCAGAACCTATGAGGTGAAACCGATTCCGCCGGCACCGCGCCGCCTTCCCGAGCCCGCCACCGCCGCGGCTGCCGCGGCATTCGCATTCGACGGCTCCGGCTTCGTCGGCTCGGCGGCCCGGTGCCGGGAGAACCAGACGGCACGCGCGATCGGACGCACCGAGGGCTCACTCGTGGTGATCTGCCTGGATCGCAGTGGCCAACTCGAGTATCACGGCGTGCGACTCTCCGACCGGGCCGCGCTCGCGGCCTCCGCCGATCTCACGCCCGGTCGCCGGTTCGTGGCGCGGAACTATCAGGTCGACTACGCGGTCTCCCCGACCGAGTTGCTCGTCACGTCGGGGAGCGCGGTGCTCAAGCGCGAGCCGATGGTCGAGTACCGAGAGATCTTGTCCGCACCCGTCGTCGTGGCGCCGCGGTAACCGGGAGCGAGACGGATGAACTCGACATCTGCATTCGAACTGGCCGGCACCGATGCGATCGGGCAGGCGGCACTGGCCGCGGCCGGCGAGGTGACCGCGGTCGAACTTCTCGACGCCGCGATCACCCGGCTCGAGGCGGCTCGCGGCCTCAACGCCGTGATCCTCGACCTGTTCGACCGGGGACGATCCCAGGCCGCGGACCTCGACGAGTCCGCTGTGCTGCGCTCGGGGCAGGCCGGTCCGCTGGCCGGCGTGCCGTTTCTGCTCAAGGATCTCGGGGCCGCACTGGCCGGCACCCGCGAGGCGATGGGCTCGGTGGCCTTTCGGGACCACGTCTCGGCGGACACCGCGTGGACGGTGCAGCAGTACCTGGCTGCGGGCCTGGTGGTGTTCGGCAAGACCAATACCCCGGAATGGGGAAACCACTGCACGACCGAGCCGGTGCTGTTCGGCGCCACGGCAAATCCCTGGTCGCCGGCGGTCACCCCGGGCGGATCCAGCGGCGGCTCGGCAGCGGCCGTGGCCGCCGGCGTGGTGCCGGCCGCCTCGGGCGGAGACGGCACCGGGTCCATCCGGGTGCCGGCGTCGTGCTGTGGACTGGTCGGCCTCAAGCCGCGGCGCGGCCGGTCGTCGTTCGCACCCGAGGGCGGCCACGGACTCGAGGGCCTGGTGAACAACCACGCATTGACCCGGACGGTCCGCGACTGCGCGGCGTTGCTCGACGTCATCGCCGGCAGCGCGCCGGGTGATCCCTACACCGCCGCCACCCCGACCCGTCCGTTCCTCGAGGCCGTCGGACGGACACCACCGGCACAGCGCGTCCTGCTCGCCACCTCGTCACCGTTCCCCACCGACCGGATCGATCCCGATGTGGTCTCCGCGGTCGAAGCCACCGGCCGGCTGCTGGAGAGCCTCGGGCACCGGGTGGAGCCCGGGGCACCGACGATCGACCCGGATGCGGTGGCCGACGCCGTCGCGGTGCTGCACGCGGTGAGCAATGCCGCCCTGCACGAGCTGGCCGCGGCCCACCTCGGCCGCCGGCCGCGCGAGGACGAGTTCGAGGCGAGCAGCTGGGTGATGATGCGGGAGGGTTTCGCCACCACGGGCCTGGCCTACGCCGACGCGATCGCCGCCATCCATGCCCAGACCCGGCGGTTCGCCGCGGGTATGACCGGTCACGATGTGCTTCTGGTGCCGACCCTGCTGACCGGCCCGCCGCCCTACGGCCTGCTGAATCAGCCACGAGGCACGACCAGGGCCTTTTTCGACGTCGAGTTCGCCACCACCGGCTGGACGTCGCTGGCCAACGTGACCGGTTGGGCAGCAGTTTCACTGCCGCTGGGCCGCACCCACGACGGTCTGCCGATCGGCGTCCAGCTGATGGCACCGGATGAGGCGATCCTGCTGAGCTTGGCCGGCCAACTCGAGCAGGCAGCGCCATGGGCGGCTCACATTCCGCCGCGGTGGGTGGCCGGTACCACTACGACGTAGCCGCCGATATCCTCTGAGGCGACAGCCATCTTCAAAGGAGTGGACAACCTCATGGTGAACCAGCAGCAGGCCGACAAGATGACCACGGGCAAGGGGTTCATCGCCGCACTCGACCAGAGCGGTGGCTCGACCCCCAAGGCCCTGCGGCTCTACGGGGTGGAAGAGAGCGCCTACTCCTCCGAAGACGAGATGTTCGATCTGATCCACCAGATGCGCTCGCGCATCATCACCTCGCCGGTGTTCAACGGTGACCGGGTGCTGGCCGCGATCCTGTTCGAGCAGACGATGGACCGCTCCATCGAGGGCAAGCCCACCGCCACCTACCTGTGGGAGGACAAGGGTGTCGTCCCGCTGCTGAAGATCGACAAGGGGCTGGCCGACGCCGCCGACGGCGTGCAGGTGATGAAGCCGATGCCCGGCCTGGACGAGCTGCTGGCCCGCGCCGCGAAGAACGGCATCTTCGGCACCAAGGAGCGTTCGGTCATCGGCGCGGCCAACCCCGAGGGCGTGGCCGCCGTGGTGGCTCAGCAGTTCGACGTGGCCAAGCAGGTGCTCTCCCACGGTCTGATCCCGATCATCGAGCCCGAGGTCACGATCTCGATCTCCGACAAGGCCGAAGCCGAGAACTTGCTGCGCGACGAGATCGCCAAGAATCTCGATGCATTGCCCGCCGACCAGAAGGTCATGCTCAAGCTGACCCTGCCGTCTCAGGCCAACCACTACCAGTCGCTGGTCGAGCACCCGAAGGTGATGCGGGTGGTGGCCCTGTCCGGCGGTTACTCGCGCGACGAGGCCAACAAGCTGCTCGCCCAGAACACCGGTGTGATCGCGAGCTTCAGCCGGGCGCTGACCGAGGGATTGTCGGCCCAGCAGAGTGACGACGAGTTCAACGCCACGCTGGACAAATCCATCCAGTCCATCTACGACGCCTCCATCGCGGGCTAGTCGCGGACCCGGCGAGACGCAGATGGTCATCCCGATCGATCGCCCCAAGCTCGAGGGCAATGTCGCTGTCGGCGACGGCCGGCAACTCGGCTTTGCCGAGTTCGGCGATCCGCAAGGCCGGGCGGTGTTCTGGCTGCACGGCACCCCGGGGGCCCGGCGCCAGATCCCGACCGAAGCCCGGATCTACGCCGAGCGGAACCACATCCGGTTGATCGGGGTGGACCGGCCGGGCATCGGGTCCTCCACGCCGCACCAGTACGACCGCGTGCTGGATTTCGGTGACGATCTGCGCACCATCGCCGACACGTTGGGCATCGACAAGATGGCCGTCATCGGGTTGTCCGGAGGTGGGCCCTACACGCTGGCCACCGCGGCCGCCATGCCCGACCGGGTGATGGCGGCCGGGGTGCTCGGCGGGGTGGCGCCCATGGTCGGCCCCGATGCGATCAGCAGTCCGCTCATGCAACTCGGCGCGGTGGTCGCGCCGGTGCTTCAGGTCGCGGGGGCACCGATCCGGTTGGCCGCTTCCGGGCTGATCCGGTTGATCCGTCCGGTCGCCTCCCCCGCCCTGGAGATCTATGCGCGGATCTCCCCCGAGGGGGATCGACGCATGCTGGCCCGGCCGGAGTTCAAGGCGATGTTCCTCGACGACCTGCTCAACGGCAGTCGTAAGCAACTCGCCGCGCCGTTCTACGACATCGTGGTGTTCGAGCGTGACTGGGGCTTCCGGCTCGACGAGGTCAAGGTTCCGGTGCACTGGTGGCACGGCGATCACGACCACATCGTGCCGTTCTCCCACGGTCAGCACGTGGTCGCCCGGCTCCCCGACGCGGTGATGACCGAACTGCCCTACGAGAGCCACCTCGGCGGCTTGGGCTGCGCCGAGGAGATCATGGGCACGATGATCTCGACCTGGGACAAGTCGGGTACCGAGCCCGTCCGGGGTTGACCTCAGCCATTGTTGAGGGTCGAGGCTGTCGTCATGACAACCTCGATGACTGGAGCCACTTGCGCCGCGGATTACAGCCACCAGGTGATTGCAGACCTATACCTAGAGCATGCCTAATCAATGTGAATAGTGTTGCAGCCCACGGAGAGTCACCTTGCCACCGGCAACTCCAGGCACGAACTAGTCGCCGCCGCCGGTGAGGGCCCGGCGCAACAGGTGCATCGCCACGGTGGTGGCCCGCTCGCGGATATCGGAACGATTGCCCGGGAGCCGGATCGTGCGCGTGATCGACGTCGATCCGGCCCGAACAGAGAAACACACGGTGCCCACCGGCTTGTCCGGACCACCGCCGCCCGGCCCGGCAACACCACTGATGGCCACCGCGGTGTCGGCACCGAAATGGTGCAAGGCGCCGGTCACCATCGACTCGACCACCGGTTCGGACACCGCGCCGTACTCGGTGATCAGACCCGGATCCACGTTCAGCATTTCGGCTTTCGCCTCGTTCGCATAGGCGACGACGCCGCCGACGAAGTAATCCGAGCACCCTGGCATGTCGGCCAGCCGAGCCGCCAGCAGGCCGGCAGTGCAGGACTCCGCCGTGGCGATGCGATGTCCGGCCAGCAGGGCGGCGACCTGCTCGTCGACCGTCGACCCGTCCTCGGAGTACAGCGCGGCGCCGTGACGGTCGCGCAGCAGCGCCAGCAGGTCCTGATAGGTGCCGGCGGCACGGGGCTCGTAGCGGGTGACGATCTCCAGTTCACCGCGGCGCAGGCACGTCGTGATCTCCAGCGCATCGAAATCCGGGATCGTCGATTCCGCGTCACGCAAGGTCTCGGCCAAACCGGATTCGGCCAGGCCGAACATCCGCACCATTTCCTGGGTGTAGCTGGTTCGACCCGAAATTGCCTGTTGCACAGCATCGGTCGCGAGAGCGGTGTGCCACATGGGCTGCAGTTCACGCGGCGGCCCGGGCAGCACCACCACGGTCGGCGGGCCCGCCACGACCACCCCGGGGGCCGTGCCGACCGGTTCGAGCACCTCGGCACCGAGCGGCACCAGCGCCTGCTTGCGGTTGGCGGCGCGGACCGCGTCGAAATCCACACCCGGACGCTCGCCCATCAGCTTGCGCAGGATCGCGGCGATCCGTTGCTCCAGCGCCTCGTCGAGCACCAGCTCGCGGCCGCAGAACTCGGCGACCGTCGCCACGGTGAGATCGTCGGCGGTCGGGCCCAGCCCGCCGCTCGTCACGATCAGGTCCACGCCCTGCGAGGCCAGGAACTGCAGTTGCGCGGCGATGTCACCGGGGCGGTCTCCGCAGATGGTGATGTGTGCGAGTTCCACCCCGAGCTCGAGCAGCCGATCGGCCAACCACGGCCCGTTGCGGTCCTGAACCCGGCCCGTGAGTACTTCTGTCCCGGTTACGACGATGCCTGCGCGTGCGCTCACCCCGTGAACCTTACGCAGCGCGCTCACCGAGTGGCTCAGAAGCTGTAGCCCAATTCGGCCGGAACCTCGCTCGCGAAGGCGGCGCCGAGCCGTCGCACCAGTTGTGGATCGTTGCAGCGCAACCGGTTTGCGGCAGCGAACGCTTCCGGGCGATGGCTGCCGAGATAGAGGCTGCCGAGCACGTCGAGGTCGATTTCGATGTCCGCGGCAGCGTCGACGGGCGTACACCGGGCCCGGCCGCCGCGGATCTCAAGCGCGAATCGTCCACCGTCACCGCGGAAACCGTCGGTGACCGCCAGCACGACATCGAGATCCGCCTGATACCGGCGAACCTCGAGTGCCGCCGCGATGTCCATGATGCGGATCCACAGATCGTCACTGCTTGAGGTCACCCGAACCAGCCTCGGATTGGTCAGCAGATAGGGCAGCACGTCGCCCGGATGCGTCCAGACCGAGACCGTCTCCATGAGGTCCATGCCCAGCAGCGCCCGCCACAGGGCGATGTAGGCATCGGGCGTCACCGCGGTCACTTCGCGGACCCGGATCGACCGGGTCTCCCCGCCGTGTACCCGGTAGAGCGCATAGCCGTCCCGATGCAGGAATGCGAACAGTTCCGACCCGCCGTCGCGGGTGTTCTCCCGGTCGGCGAGGACGTCGTCCCACAACGGCATCGGGCACACCAGCCCGCCCGGCGTCTGCTGCCGCCATCGGTCGTAGATCTCGGCGAGTGAGTCCCGCTGCTCGGCAGGGTTGACCAGCCGCACCCCGCCCGGGTCGGGTACGCCGGCGCGGAACTCGGCGAACCGGCGATCGATCGACATCTGGTGGACGGTGGTGGCCGGACCGTAGCCGAACCGGCCGTAGATCCCGCCCTCGCTGGCGGTGAGCGCGGCAATCGGGTACCGGGCATCGGCGATCCGCTGGTGCAACTCGGTGTACATCGCGCGCAGGATTCCACGGCGGCGATGGGTAGGGGCGACTGCCACGTAGCTCAGACCTGCCGTCGGCACCACCGCCCCTCCGGGGACGGTGAGCTCCAGATCGAGGTAAAGCGACTGCCCGACGATGTCGGCGGGCCGGTGCCCGTCGGGGCCGGCGGCGCGCATCACCACGGCGCCCTCGGCGGCCACCATCTGCCGCCAGACCGCCATCGACTCTGGGTGGGCGTTTTCGCCGAACGCGGTGTTGCCGAGCAGAGCCATGGCCGGCCAGTCGGCGTCGGTGACGCTGTGCAGGGTCAGATGATCGTCAGGCACAGAACCCGACAGTGCCACACCGTGATCCGGGGGCGCGACTGATTTTCCCCGTGGCGGGATGGCCGCGCGACGTGTCAGCGCTTGAGCCAGCTGTTCAGCGTGGCCACCTCGCGGGTGTAGGTGGTCATGATGTCGTCCTGGTACAGCGTGGCACCGCTGATCGCGTCCGAGCCCTGCCACACCACCCTGATCCGGTTCGCACCGCGCTGGTAGACATCGACCCGGTCGACGTCTCGGTGCAGCCATCCGGTGCTCTCGGCGAGCCGGCCGACCTCATGGCGCTCATCGGTTGTGGTCATGCGCCGATCCTATCGCCGCACCCGCTGGTCGATCGGAACCACCGTGGGTGCACTGTTGTAACCGCTGACCCGTACCCAGTTCGCCGCGGGCGCCGATCCGCTCACCCGGCCGGTCAGCTCGACCGTCTCCCCCGGATAGACCGTGACGTAGTTGTCGGAATATTCGATGGGCAGGATCTCGTCCCCGTCATGGGTCGTGGTGATCTCGGCTCGCTCGAAGAACGCGATCCGGCGCCCGGGATTGTGCAGGCGGATCCGCACGCCGGCGTTCGCGTCGGGTCCGGAGCCGGCGCTCTCGTCGCGCTGCGCGGACACCTCCAGCCGGGCCCGGGCCATGGTGTTGAGTGCGGTCAGGTCGGCCCAGCTGCTCTGCACCAGATCGAACGCCTGATCGTTGACCGGTGGGCCGACGTCGTCGAGCTGCTGCGACTGCCAGTAGGTGTTGTCGGCGACGACCGCACCGGTCTCGTCGAGCAGCTCACAGCGCACGAAGACCACAGGTGAATCGGGGGCCGGCCGCGGCAGCACCACGGCGGGCACGGCGCCGTTCGACGGCACGGCCGGCATCGCGGCGGTGCCGTCGTCGCGAACCCGTCCGGTCAGGTCGTAGGTACGTACCCGCACCCGCAGGCCTGTCCGGTCCTGAGGTGACTGGTTCACCACGGTCACGTTGGCGGTGTCGTGGTCGCCGGTGGCGTAGGCGTCGAACACCACCGACAGCGGACGCAAACCCTTCTTGGCCCCGTAATACGCGCCGCCCGGCCGCAGGTAGTAGTCGAAGATATGACCGAAAAACGACGGCCAGTGACTGTTGAGCATCCAGTAGATGGTCATCTTGTGGTTGTCCCACCCGCCGGCGGCGAACGCCTCGAACTGCGCCCGGGTCGACTCGTAGTGCGCCAATTGCGCCTTGCGGGCGAATTCCTCTGCGCTGCGCGAGGATCCGTACCGTTGGACCACCGCGGTGCGGATACTCTCCAGCGCGGCGTTGCTCGGGTTGGCCCCGGCGTGGAAGTACCAGGCCTCGTTGATCGGCCAGAGCTTGTCGGGCGGGATGAACTTCTGCAGGCTGGCGAACGGCGGGATGTGCTCGTTGTCGCCCTGTTCGGCGTTGGAACCCCGGGTGGCCTGATAACGGCCGCTGAACCAGTAGCTCGGCGGACGCCAGGTATACGGGCCGGCCATGTGGATGCCGTCCCAATCGGGTTCGCCGTCGGCACCGCGGGCCAGTGACGACACGGTGTCGACGACGGTGTTGGGCCAGTGCAGGTCGCGCAGGATGCCGTGGTAGCCGGCGAGCACCGGCGCCGGCGGCTTGCCGTCACTGCCGTTGGCCCACAAGAAGGCCGAGGCGTGTCCGCGCAGCGACAGGATCTGGCTGCGCATGCTCTCGTCGGCGACCCGGCGATCCTCATCGTCCCACTGCCACCACTTCTCCCACTGGTTGCAGCACATCCACCCGTACATCAGCGGGATGCCGAGTTCGTCGGCCCGCTCGATGATGTTGTCGCCGGGGAACTTTCCCTCCAGACGCAGCATGTTGAGTCCCAGGTCGCGGACGTAGCCGAGGATGGCGTCCTCCCGCGGCGGGTCGTACTGGAACAACAGGTCGGGCGTGTATGCCGCGCCCCGGACCAGGAAGTCGCGGCCGTTGACCGTCAGGTAGAAGTTGCCGCCACGCCCCAGGTCGGGGAACTGCTCGTCGTTGTCGCGATGCTGCGCCACGGTGCGGATGCCGAACCGCGAATCCAGTGTGTCGGTGGGCCTGCCGTACCGCAGAAACTCCAGCCGTAGGTCGTACAGGTCGGGACTGCCCATGGTGTAGGGCCACCACAGATCGGGGTCGTTCACCCGCAATGCGTCGAAAGTGTCCGGGTCGAACCGGATTTCCCGTTTCTCCCCCGGCGCCAGGTTGACCGCCTGATCCACCGAGATGGTCGGTTTTCCCGGCCGGCTGATCCGGGCCCGCACCACACCTCGCATCGGCACGTCGGCAGTGTTGCGGAGGTCGGAATAGACGGTCAGGCGGGCGGAGTCGGTGGCCGGCAACGGCAGCTCGGTGGTGACCAGCGGATCGCTGAGCACAACCTGGCCCGAGTAACTGAGGTAGACGGGTTTGAAGATGCCCGCATTGCGGTCGGCCACATAGGAATTGCCGCGCAGCGGGTTCTTGTCCGGACCCTGATAGCCGATGCGGTTCCAGTTGATCCAGTCCCACCAGCTGTCGGCCAACTCGACGCCGTCGATGTCCTGCAACGACTGTTCGGGGGTCACCCTGACGGCCAGCGTGTTGGCCCCGCCGGGGTTGATCCACGGGGTCGCGTCGATCTCGTGGATCGTGTGCATGCCGACGACGAGCGAGTTGCCGGCAATCAACTTTCCGTTGAGCCACACCTCGGCGCGGTAGTTGATCCCGGGAAAATCGAGCCGATAGCTGGAGCTGCCTGCCGGGGCGCTGAAAGTCGTGCGGTACCACCAGTCCTGGCGGAACAGGTCGTCGGGTACCTCGGCCAGGTTGTCGCCGACGTACAGGTCCGGATAGGTGCCGTCATCCTGCAGTGCCGCCAGCACGGTCGACGGCATGCGTTTGACCTCGTGCCAGTCACCGTCGACCTCGCCGGGCGAGGACAACGTCGCGCCGTCGGCGCGCACGGTGCGCGCCGACGCGAGCTGCCAGCCCCGTGCGATCTCGATGCGCCCCGACGGCGGCTCCGGCTTGGCGAACGGCGGGAAATCGGCGGCGCACAGCGAGCCGACCAGCAGTGCGACGAGAAGAAGGCCCGCCAGACCCGCCAAGGTCAGGCCGGCGCGACGGTTCCGGGCGGAAATGGGCAGCTCCTCATAGACCGGTGCGGCATCGGGTACCGAATCGATGCCGTGCCGGGGTCATTCTGCCGTGACCGGAACCGCCTCGCGCGGGCGGTGCACCTTCTAGAGCTTGTGCGGAACGTCGTTGACGATGCCGCCGTCCATGACGAACTCGGCGCCCGTGGCGTACCGCGACTCGTCGCTGGCCAGGAACACCACGAAGGTGGACACCTCGTCGGGTTGCCCGGGGCGACCCAGCGGGATGCTCAGCATGTCCTCGGGGAAGTGCTCGGTCATCGGGGTTCGGATGAAGCCGGGATGTATCGAGTTGACCCGGATCTGCTTGGAACCGAGCTCGAGCGCAGCGGACTTGGTCAGGCCGCGCACGGCCCACTTCGACGCGACATACGGATGCACCATCGCCGCACCGCGCAGACCCTCGATGGATGAGACGTTGATGATCGACCCACCGCCGGCCGCCTTCATCGCCTTGACGCAAGCCTGCATGCCCAGGAAGGTGCCGGTCAGGTTGACGTCGATGACCTTCTGCCACTGGGCCATATCGAACTTGCCGATCTGACCGAGCGCGACGATGCCGGCATTGTTCACCAACACGTTGAGCAGACCGAACTCCGAGACGGCGGTGTCCACCGCGGCGTTCCACTGGTCTTCCTGCGTGACGTCGAGGTGCACGTAGCGCACCGAATCCCCGAGTTCGGCGGCCAGCTTTGCGCCCTCGTCATCGAGGATGTCGCCGATCACTACCTTGGCGCCTTCGGCGACCAGCGCACGCGCATGCTCGGCGCCCATCCCCCGCGCACCGCCGCTGATCAATGCAACTTTTCCGTCTACCCGTCCCATGACGGGTGAGGCTACCGCAACGGAACGCAAAAATAGAACATGTTCCAATTTCGCCGTCCAGGCCGCATACTCACGTCGTCATATCTCGTCGGTATGTCGTCGCTAACAAGATTTCGCAAGGAGCACAATGGCCATCCGCGTCGGATTGTTCGGCACCGGAAACTGCGGCGCGCTGGCGCTGATCCAACTCATCGAGGATCCCCGGTTCGAGTTGGTGGCCGTCGGCGTGTCCAACGACGACAAGGTCGGCACCGACGCCGGCGAACTGGCCGGGCTGGGCGTGACCACCGGAGTCATCGCGACCCGGGGCATGGAGGACGTGTTGGCAGCCAAGCCGGACTGCCTGGTGTACTGCGCGATGGGCGACACCCGACCCATCGAGGCAACCCGCGATGTGATGGCGGCGCTGTCCGCCGGGATCAACGTGGTGGGATCGGCTCCCGGCGGTCTGCAGTTCCCGTGGGGCGCCATGCCGCAGAAGGCCATCGACCGCGTGGAAGATGCTGCGCGAAGCGGTAATTCGAGTGTGTACATCACCGGGGTCGATCCCGGATTCGCCACCGACCTGGTGCCGTTCGCCATCGCCAGCACCTGCCAGCGCATCGACCAGATCAAGACCATGGAGATCGCCGACTACGCCACCTACGACGGCGCCGAGGTGATGTCGGTCGTGATGGGCTTCGGCAATCCGATGGACCGCCCGGGCATGCTCTTCTACCCCGGCATCCTCAGCGCCGCCTGGGGCACCGCGATCAAGATGCTGGCGGCCGGCTTGGGCGTCGAGGTCGAGGAGATCACCGAGAGCTATGAACTGGAGCCCGCGCCAGAGGACATCGAGGTGGCCACCGGCGTCATCGCCGAGGGCACGGTGGCCGCGATGCGGTTCGAGATCAACGGCATGGTCGATGGCAAACCGTTGATCGTCGTCGAGCACATCACCCGGGTGCGTGAAGACCTGCGCCCGGATTGGGCCCAGCCGGCCCAGCCGGGTGGCTCCTACCGGGTCGAGATCAGCGGCGAGCCGTCCTACGTCGTGGACATCTGTCCGACCAGCAGCCGCGGCGATCACAATTACGCGGCGATCCTGGCCGCGGCCGGCCGGATCGTCAACGCCATCCCCGATGTGGTGGCCGCCCCCGCCGGCATCCGAACCACGCTGGACCTCCCGCTGGGCACCGGCAAGGGACTGTACCGACGCGATTAGGCGCCCGGCCGCAACCTGCCGTCGCCTCGGCGACGACCACTGGGCCGAGGCAGGGTCAGCACCGGCCAGCCGTGATCGGCGGCCGCGGCCGCCAGCCGCGGCCGCGGGTTCACCGGCCGGGGATGACCGACGAGCCGCATCAGCGCGCCATCCTCGTCACCGTCGGCATAGAAGTAGCTGCCGGCCAGCTCGATCTGCCTGGTGTGGCAAAAGTCTTGCACCGCAGTGGCTTTGCGCGGACCCCAGATGATCGGCTCCACGATGTCGCCGGTCAGCCGACCCTGACTGTCCGTCTGGAAGTGGTTGCACAGCACGTGGTCGATCCCCAGGTGACGTGCCACCGGCTCGGCGTGGATGGTCAACGCCGAGGAGCTCATCACGACGGTGTGGCCGCGCTCCTGGTGTCGACGCACCACGTCGCGCATGTGCGGATAAACGCGCTGGGCGATCCGGTTCTCGAACAGGTACTCCCCCAATGCGTCGAGCTCGACCAGGGATTCGCCGCGTAGATACCGGGCCGCGCGCACCAGCAGCCGCTCGAATGGCATCCGGCCGATCCGGTAGCGCACCGAGGCCTCGATGATCCCGGCGATCTCACCGAAAGCCGCCTGCCGGCGTCGGATGCGGTGACCGGCGTGCGCGGTTGCGGTGAAGCCGTCCACCAGGGTGCCGTCGAGGTCGAAGAACACGCCGACCTGCGCCCCGCCCGGACCGAACCCGATCTCCTCGAGTGATTCGGGTGGCGACAAGGTGCGGCCCATGCAGCTAGTACACCAAGCAGGTACGACACCCGGCCAGTCGGAGTGGCATTCGTCGCCGAACTGACACGAATCTGCCGGGTCGGGCCCCGAATGGCCTCACAGTCGTACTAAACTAGAACACGTTTCATTTCTGTCCGGGCCAGATCGGTCGAGGACTCCCAAGCCACATCGTCACTACAAGGAGCTCAGATGCACACCGCACTCTGCGACGAGCTCGGGATCGACGTCCCGATCTTCGCGTTCACCCACTGTCGCGATGTCGTGGTCGCCGTCAGCAAGGCCGGTGGCTTCGGCGTGCTCGGCGCCGTCGGGTTCAGCCCCGAACAGCTCGAGATCGAGCTCAACTGGATCGACGAGCACATCGGCGACCACCCCTACGGCGTGGACATCGTGATCCCCAACAAGTACGAGGGCATGGACGCCAACATGTCCGCCGACGATCTCAAGGGCATGCTGCAGTCCCTGGTGCCCCAGGAACACCTGGATTTCGCCAAGAAGATCCTCGCCGACCACGGCGTGCCCGTCGACCACAGTGACGACGACGCGCTGCAGCTGCTCGGCTGGACCGAGGCCACCGCGACGCCCCAGGTCGAGATCGCGCTGAAGCACCCCAAGATGACGCTGATCGCCAACGCGCTGGGCACCCCGCCGAAAGACATGATCGACCGCATCCACGCCGAGGGCCGCAAGGTCGCGGCGCTGTGCGGTTCGCCGTCGCAGGCCCGCAAGCACGCCGACGCCGGCGTCGACATCATCATCGCCCAGGGCGGCGAGGCCGGCGGGCACAGCGGTGAGATCGGCTCGATCGTGCTGTGGCCCCAGGTGGTCAAGGAAGTGGCCCCGGTTCCGGTGCTGGCCGCCGGCGGTATCGGCAGCGGTCAGCAGATCGCGGCGGCGCTGGCGCTCGGCGCCCAGGGCGCCTGGACCGGATCGCAGTGGGTGATGGTCGAGGAGAGCGAGCACACCGAGCAGCAGCACGCCGCCTACGCCAAGGCCACCAGCAAGGACACCGTGCGCAGCCGCTCGTTCACCGGCAAGCCGGCCCGCATGCTGCGCAACGACTGGACCGAGGCCTGGGAAAACCCGGACAACCCGAAGCCGCTCGGCATGCCGTTGCAGTACATGGTCTCCGGCATGGCCGTGGCCGCGACGCACAAGTACCCCAACGAGAGCGTCGACGTCGCGTTCAACCCGGTGGGCCAGGTGGTCGGTCAGTTCACGAAGGTCGAGAAGACCTCCGCGGTGATCGAACGCTGGGTGCAGGAGTACCTGGAGGCGACCGGCGCCCTCAACGCCCTGAACGAGGCCGCCGGCGTGTAACCGGATCCCACGTCGGACCGAATGGCTGCGAATCTCTCGATTCGCAGCCATTCGTCGTTTTCCACAGGGTCTGGACCGCCGCTGTCCGGATTATGTAGGGTTACATACATAATTCCGGCGAAAGGGTTTCGAGATGACTGGCCCCCGCGAACGCATGGTGGCTTCGGCCGCCCTGCTGATCCGTGAACGCGGAGCGCACCCGACCGCGATCGCCGATGTGCTGGCCCACAGCGGCGCGCCCCGCGGCTCGGCCTACCACTACTTCCCCGGCGGGCGCACCCAACTGATGTGCGAGGCGATCGACTACGCCGCCGATCACGTCGCCGCGCGGCTCTCCCGGGCCGGCAGTGCCGCAATTTTGCTCGACGACATGGTGACCGGATTCCGTAAGCAGCTGTTGGACACCGATTTCCGGGCCGGCTGCCCGGTCGTCGCGGTCTCGGTCGAGGCCGGGGACCCGGCGCTCGACCGGGCCGGAGCCGCGTTCACCCGGTGGACGGGGCTGATCGCCGATCGGCTGCGCGCCGACGGAGCCGACGAGAAGCGTGCCGAGGAGCTGGCCATGCTGATCATCACGGCTGTCGAAGGGGCGATCGTCGTGGCCCGCGCCACCCGCGACGTCACACCGCTGGACCTCGTCCACGCCCAGCTTCGTGCCCTCGTCACCGACGGGAGCGCATCGTGACCGTCGACGGCTGGCAGCACACCGCCTGCATTCTGTGTGAGTGCAACTGCGGCATCGTGGTCGACGTCGAGGACCGGCGGTTGGTCAAGATCCGCGGCGACAAAGAGCATCCCGCATCCCGCGGGTACACGTGCAACAAGGCGCTGCGGCTGGATCATTACCAGAACAACGCCAACCGGCTGACCACCCCGATGCGGCGCCGCGCCGACGGCAGCTACGAGGAAATCGACTGGGACACCGCGGTCACCGAGATCGCCGAGGGGTTCCGCGGGATTGCCGACACCCATGGCGGCGACAAGATCTTCTACTACGGCGGAGGCGGCCAGGGCAATCACCTCGGCGGCGCCTACAGCAGCTCGTTCCTGAAATCCCTTGGGTCCCGGTACCGCTCGAACGCATTGGCACAGGAGAAGACCGGCGAGGCGTGGGTGGACGCCCAACTCTACGGCGGACACACCCGCGGCGAATTCGAGCACGCCGAGGTCTCGGTCTTCGTCGGCAAGAACCCGTGGATGTCACAGAGCTTTCCGCGGGCCCGCGTGGTCCTCAACGAGATCGCCAACGACCCGGCCCGGTCGATGATCGTGATCGACCCGGTGGTCACCGACACCGCGAAAATGGCCGATTTCCACCTGCGGGCACGGCCCGGGACCGACGCGTGGTGCCTGGCCGCGCTGGCGGCCGTGCTGGTGCAGGAAAACCTCTGTGACGAAACGTTTCTCGCCGAGCACGTCCGGGGTGTCGAGGCGGTCAAGGCCGAACTGGCCGAGGTGGACATCGTCGAGTACGCCCGCCGCTGCGGGGTCGACGAGGCATTGCTTCGCGCCGCGGCGCGCCGGATCGCCGGTGCCTCGAGTGTCTCGGTGTTCGAGGATCTCGGCGTCCAGCAGGCGCCGAACTCCACGCTGTGCTCCTACCTGAACAAGCTGCTGTGGATCCTCACCGGCAACTTCGCCAAACCCGGTGGGCAGCACCTGCATTCGACCTTCGCGCCGTTGTTCAGCAAGTCGGGTGTGGGACGCAGCCCGGTGACCGGCGCCCCCGTCATCGCCGGGCTCGTGCCGAGCAACGTCGTGCCCCAGGAGATCCTGACCGACCACCCCGACCGGTTCCGGGCGATGATCGTGGAGAGCAGCAACCCGGCGCATTCGGTGGCCGATTCGCGCGCGGTCCGGGCCGCGCTGGCCGAGCTCGAACTGCTCGTCGTGATCGACGTGGCGATGACCGAGACGGCGCGACTGGCCCACTACGTGCTGCCGGCCGCCAGCCAGTTCGAGAAGGTCGAGGCGACGTTCTTCAACCTGGAGTTCCCGCACAACACCTTCCACCTGAGACATCGGCTGTTCGAACCGCTGCCGGGCACCCTGCCCGAACCGGAGATCTGGGCGCGGCTGGTACGTGCCCTCGGCGTCGTCGACGAGGGTGAACTGCGGCCGCTCCGCCAGGCGGCTCGAGCCGGGTTGTCGGCGTTCAGCGCGCAGTTTTTCACCGCCGTGGCGGCGAATCCGACTTTGGGCCGGGTGCTGCCGCATGTGCTCTATGAAACGTTGGGGGCCGCCCTGCCGGACGGACTGGCCGGGGCCGCCGCACTGTGGGGTCTGGCGCAGAAAGCGGCGATGACCTACCCCGACGCGGTCCGCCGGGCCGGGCATGCCGACGGTAACGCGCTGTTCGAAGCGATTCTGGCCGGCCCGTCGGGGATCACGTTCACCGTCCACGAGTACTCCGACGATTTCGGGTTGATCGATCATCCCGACCACAAGATCGCCGTGGAGATTCCCGAGATGCTCGCCGAGATCCGGGCGCTACGCGCCGAGCGCGCGACCCTGACCAGCCCCGAGTTTCCGATGGTGCTCTCGGCCGGCGAGCGGCGGGCCTACACCGCCAACGACATCTTCCGCGATCCCGGTTGGCGCAAACGCGACACCAACGGCGCGTTGCGGATCAGCATCGAAGACGCCACCGAGCTCGGTCTCGACGACGGCGATCTGGCCGAGATCACCACGGCGGCCGGAAGCGCTCAGGCCACCGTGGAGATCAGCGCGGCGATGATGCCGGGGCACATCTCACTGCCCAACGGTTTCGGGCTCGACCACACCGACAGTGCAGGCCGCACGGTGGTGCCCGGGGTGGCGCCCAACGAACTCACCTCGACGCAGTGGCGCGACGTGTACGCGGGCACCCCCTGGCACAAGCACGTCCCGGCCAGGGTCGAGCGGATTGCGGTACCGAGCGTTCCGTCCTGACCGGCGCGTCAGGGCAGCGGCGCCGGCGCCGCGGCCGGGGCCGGGGCTGCTTGGACCGCGGGAGCAGGCACTGCGGGCGCCCCGGGGGCAGGTGCTGCGGGCGCCCCGGCGGCGGGCGGCGCGCCCGGCGAGAGCGGCACGTTCGGGCCCTGGATCTGGTTCGGGACCGGGGTGTTCATCCCGCGTTGGGCCAGACCGAGGATCAGCGCTTCCTTGCCGCTGATCTCTTGGTTCTGCACGGCATGCCACAGATCCTTGAGGTAGCTCAAGTTGGGAGTTTCAGTTCCCTGGCCGGTGGGGTCCATCGTCGATCCGGGCGGCAGCGCCTCCGGGCTGGCGAGGTGCGGGACGCCCTCGGGTGCCGGGGCCGGCTGATCTGCGGCGACCGCAGCGACTGCACCCGGCGCCGTCGGCGCCGGAGCCGGCGCGGGAGGTGCCGGCGGGGTGCCCGGGTCAGCGGCTGCGGACGCGATCACCGACAGCGCAATGGCCGGCCCGGACACACTGCACGTCAAGGCGAACACGACCCTTCGGATATCGACACGCATCTTCGCTCGGCCTCCTCTGTTGCTCCGGGGACAGATGGTAACGCTGAGTGCATCGCGGCGCTCGTCCAACCGTTACAGCGCGCGAATCAGAACACGTTCCAATACCAACGTGTGAGAGTTTCTCGGAACCGGCTCCGAGGCGGCCCACCTGTGGTGTAGCAATGGCTTAGGCCACTACACCACGTCATCGAATACCACGTCGTTGCGAGGAGCGCGCACGCCATGCCGACCTTGAACCTCCCGCCCGGATTCGACTTCACCGATCCCGACATCTATGCCGAACGACTGCCGGTCGAAGAACTCGCCGAGATGCGCCGGCTCGCACCGATCTGGTGGAACGAGCAGCCGCTGGGCCGGGGAGGTTTCGACGACGGCGGATTCTGGGTCGTCACCAAACACAAGGACGTCAAAGAAGTCTCTTTGCGCAGCGACGTGTTCTCCAGCCAGGAGAAGACCGCGCTGCCGCGCTATCGCGACGGCAGCGTGCAACAGCACATCGACCAGGGCAAGTTCGTGCTGCTCAACATGGACGCGCCCCACCACACGCACCTGCGCAAGATCATCTCGCGGGCATTCACCCCGCGCGCCGTCGAACGCCTCCGCGCCGACCTCGCCGAAAGGGCACGCACGATCGTGCAGACAGCGGCGGCCGAAGGCTCGGGCGATTTCGTCGAGCAGGTGTCCTGCGAGCTGCCCCTGCAGGCGATTGCGGGTCTGATGGGCGTGCCGCAGGAGGACCGCAAGAAACTCTTCGACTGGTCCAACCAGATGGTGGGCGACCAGGATCCTGAGTTCGCCTCCAACGACGCGGTCAGCGCCTCGGTCGAGTTGATCATGTACGGGATGCAGATGGCGGCCGAGCGGGCCAAGAATCCCGGCGACGATCTGGTCTCCACGCTGCTGCAAGCCGACGTGGAAGGCCACAAACTCTCCGACGACGAGTTCGGCTTCTTCGTCATCCTGCTCGCCGTGGCGGGCAACGAGACCACCCGCAATTCGATCACCCAGGGGATGATGGCGTTCGCCGACCACCCCGATCAGTGGGAGCTGTTCAAACGCGACCGCCCGGCCACCGCCGCCGACGAGATCGTGCGGTGGGCCACGCCGGTGACGTCATTTCAGCGGACCGCACTTCGCGACACCGAGTTGGCCGGCGTGCCCATCAAGAAGGGGCAACGGGTGGTGATGTTCTACCGCTCGGCGAACTTCGACGAGGATGTTTTCGAACAGCCCTACTCGTTCAATATCCTGCGAGACCCGAACCCGCACGTGGGCTTTGGCGGCACCGGTGCCCACTACTGCATCGGGGCGAACTTGGCCAGGATGACGATCGATCTCATCTTCAACGCCATCGCCGACGGAATGCCCGACCTGGCGCCACTGGCGGCGCCGGAACGGCTGCGGTCGGGCTGGCTCAACGGGATCAAACACTGGCACGTGGACTACCGGCCGGCGTCCGGGTAGTCGATGATCGAACGCCAATAGTCCTCCGGAATCTCGGTGTTCGACCGCAGCACCATCGACAGGCCGGTGGCCATGGCGATGCCGAGCACACCGAGCCACAGACCGGCGGCCGCGATTGCGATCCAGAGCGCGGTTGTCAGTACCGGCCACGGTGACACCATCGCCAGCACCGGCGCGAAGAAGAAACCGGCCCCCACATAAGCCGCCGAACCGGCCCGGTCGGCAGCCAGGACGAAATGCAGCCAACCCGGAATCCGTTGGGGCGAGGCAGATCTGTCCCGCATCGTGTCCTCCTCTTGTCGCCGGACTCCTCCACGGTGACGCTCGGGAGTAACCGCGGCAATTACCTCTCAGGTAGTGGTGCGCGCACCGGACGTGGGCGAGACTCAGGGCGTGACGAGCACGGAAGCGCGAACTCCGATCGGCTCACTGATGCGCTCCTGGCGGTTGCGGCGTCGCATCAGCCAGCTGGACCTGGCCATCGAGGCCGACGTCTCGGCCCGGCATCTCAGCTTCATCGAGACCGGACGAGCGGTGCCGAGCCGGGCGATGGTGCTGCGACTCGCCGACGCCCTCGACGTTCCGCTGCGAGAACAGAACCAGCTGCTGCTGGCAGCCGGGCTGGCGCCGGTCTACGCGGAGCGAACGCTGGAGGATCCCGAGATGAGCGCGGTGCGCGACGGTGTCGCACAGGTCCTGCGGGCCTACGATCCGTTTCCGTGCGTCGTGATCGACCGCACGTGGAATCTGTTGCAGGCCAACGCGGGCGCTGCGCTCATGCTCGACGGCGTCGCACCTCATCTGCTGTCCCGGCCCAATGCACTGCGCATCTCCCTGCATCCCGAGGGGATGGCCCCACGGATCCGGAACCTGGCCGAGTGGCGGCATCACCTGATCAGCCGGCTGCGACGGGAAGTCACCGTGAGCGGATCGGCCGAACTGGCCGAACTTCTCGCCGAGGTCGAGGCCTACCCGGGCGGCATGGAACCGGTCCGCGATCTCGGCGGGGTGGTCGTGCCGTTGGAACTGACGGGACCGGATGGCACCGCGCTGACCTTTCTCAGCACCGTCACGACCTTCGGCACCGCACTGGACCTGACCGCCGCCGAACTGAGCATCGAGGCGTTCCTGCCCGCCGACGAGACGACCGCCGCCGCCGTGCGCACTGGTCTTACCACTTGACCTCTTACCAATAGCGGTGGCAGCATGGCCCCATGGCGCTACAACCGGTGAGCCGTCGCTCGGTACCGGAGGACGTTTTCGAACAGATCGTCACCGAGGTGCTCAGCGGACAGATGCAACCAGGTGAGCCGCTGCCCAGCGAACGTCGGCTGGCCGAGGTGCTGGGTGTCTCCCGGCCAGCGGTGCGCGAGGCCATCAAACGGCTGACCGAAGCCGGTTTGGTCGAGGTCCGGCAAGGTGACGCCACCACGGTGCGCGACTTCCGCAAGCACGCCGGCCTCGACCTGCTGCCCCGACTGTTGTTGCGTGCGGGTGAGCTCGACGTCAGTGTGGTACGCAGCATCTTGGAAACCCGATTGCACAACGGCCCCAAGGTCGCCGAGTTGGCGGCCCGCCGCGCCGGCCACGAACTGGTGGCCGCGCTCGGCGCGACGGTCGACGCCCTGGCGGCCGAGCCGGACGCCGTCGAACAACAACGCCATGCGCTGGCATTCTGGGATCAGGTGGTCGACGGAGCGGATTCAATCGCATTCCGCTTGATGTACAACACTCTTCGCCAAACTTACGAGCCGGCGCTGCCTGCCCTGGCCACCATGATGGCAGCCGAGGTCGGTCATGCCGAGGCATACCGGCGAGTTGTCGAGGCCATCGCGGCAGCGGACCCGGCGGCGGCTCGGGATGCCGCCGCGGACCTCTTGCAGCCGGCTACCGATGCGCTCCTGACTGCCCTCGACGCGTTGGAGGAAAACCGATGACGCGCAACGTCTTCACGCTCGGTGACGCGGCCCGGGAATTCATCAGGCACCCCTCCCCCTGGATGATCGGCGCCGCATTGGTCACCAGCGTCGGCGCGCGCTGCGCCGTGGGCGATTGGCAGATTTCCGACGCGCTGGTGCCGGTGGCGATGTTGGCGCTGTTCCCGTTCTTCGAATGGACCGTCCACGTGGCGATCCTGCATTGGCGGCCACGCACATTCGCCGGGGTGACCATTGACCCGCTGTTGGCCCGCGACCACCGCCGACACCACGTCAACCCGCGCGACATCGGCCTCATCTTCATTCCATGGCAGGCGTTGCTGTGGATCCTGCCGGTCGCGACAGCGCTCGCCCTACTTGCGTTCCCACGTCCGGGCCTCGGCCTGACGTTCCTGTCGGTCTTGACCGTACTCGGCGTGTGTTACGAATGGTGCCACTATCTGATCCACAGCGATTACACGCCGAAATCCGCGTTGTACCGCGCAGTTTGGCGCAATCACCGGCAGCACCATTACAAAAACGAGCACTACTGGTTCACGGTGACCACCGCCGGAACCGCTGACCGGGCGCTTGGAACCCACCCCGATCCGGCGACAGTGCCCACCTCACCGACGGCCAGGAACCTGCACGGGGCTACGCCTGCACGACGATAGGGTCGCCCAGGTGCACGTTGTTGAAGTACCAGTCGGCGTTGTCCGGGCTGAGGTTGATGCAGCCATGGCTGACGTTGGCATACCCCTGTGAGCCGACCGACCACGGCGCACCGTGTACATAGACGCCGCCCCAGGTCACCCGGACCGCGTCGTAGACGGTGAGCTTGTAGCCCTCGGGATCACTCAGCGGAATGCCGATCGTGCGTGAATCCATCACCACGACAGGCTCTTTGGACAACGCGGTGAAGGATCCGATCGGCGTCGGATGCTTCGGCTTGCCCATCGAGGCCGGCATCGTCCGGACCACCTCACCATCGATACTCACCGTGAACGTGTGCGCGTCGATGTCAGCCACGCCGAGCACCTGCGATCCGGTCTCGAAGCTGGTCTTGGCGCCGCCCGCGGACACCGAGATCGTCGAATGCGCGGGCCAGTACTGGTCGGGCTGCCACTGCATCACATCGTCACTGAGCCAGGTGAAGGTGCCCGTCGGAGTTTGGGGCGAACTGATCCGCAGGCTGCTCTGCGCAGCGGCGCGGTCGGTGACCGGGGCATCGAAGGTCACCGTCAGCGGCATCGCGACCCCGACCACCGACCCGGCGGCCGGCTCGATCGTGGCCCCGGGTTCGGGCGTGCTGACCGCGGCCGTTGCGACGGTGACCGTGCTCGCCGCAGCGAGGGTGGCGACACCGATCGCCGCAAACACTTTCAGTACCGACGCTCGAACGGTTCCGAATGACGACGATGGGGCGCTACGCATTACACCAGTGTAGGTGCTCTCCGAGACTGTCCCCTTGAGGCGCAGCGTGGCGGCGGCCGCCCGGGGTTCGTGGTAGCGCGAGGAGTTGCCCATGGTGAATTCATCGACGCATCAGGTCAGAACGTTTCACCGTGCGCTTCGGCAGGGGTTGACGGGCGCCCAGGAACACGTCAGGGCGCGACGGGAGGGGGCTCTTGGGGCGGCGGCTCAGCGGGTACCGGCTCCGGCGCCGGGGGTGCCGTTTGTGGTTCCGGAGCGACTACTTCCGGCGGCGGCGGGGCAGCGTCCGCCGGCGGCTCCGGCAACGGGGGCGGAGCGACCTCCGGTGCGGGTGGCATCTGGTCCGCAGGCAGCAGATCGGGCGCAGCGGGCACCGGTTCCAGCTCGGGGGGTGGTTCAGCGATGGTTTCGGGCGGCGGCGATTGCCACTCGGGAGGCACCGACTCCACGCCGGGTTCCGATGGCGCAGTCCACAACCCGGTGTCCTCGGGCAGCGCGGTACCGGATTGGTCCAGCACGTACTCGGGTTCCACAGCCTGCTGCTCCACCGGCTCGGACATCGGAGGCGGGTCCGGTGCCGGCGGCGCAGGGGCCGGGACGACAACCGCAGGTGTGGGAGGCACGGAGACCGAGTCGCCCGAGGTGCTCACGACCGGGCGGGTGGTCCGCTGGGGCGTCGGCTCGGCGCCCGGGACCAGCTGCTGACCGATCGCCACGGACAGCGACACCGCGAAGGCCACCACGCCGCCGACCAGGATCGCCAGCGGGGTCAAATGTGTTGCCGCCCAGCGCCGGCCGATCCCGATCACACCGTCGTCACCGAACACCGCACGTCGCTGCGCCGAGGCCAGTGCCGCTCCCCGGGCCAACGGCAAACCGGGTTCCGCCGGCGTGAACACCGGCACGGCAAGTGCGCGTTCCACTTTCGGCAGGACGGAATCGAGGTCCACCGCGGATCCCACCACGACCAACGCATCCGGACGGTGCTCGGCCTCGTCGAACATCACCGACAACCAGTCGGTCAGGCCGGCCACCGTCTCGATTCCACGACTGACCGTGGTCTGCACCTGGTCATCGCCGGTCACCGTCATCGCCTGCACGACATCGGGTTCCAGAACACACACGCCGGTCGTGCCGAATCCGACAATTCCGGCCACCCGCCGCGCAAGAGCATCGGTGGCCTGGGGCAACCGAACCGGAACCACCTCCGCGATCTCGGCCTCCGCCAACTTCGTCAGCAGCACCGCCGCCTCGGCACCCGCCCCGGTACTCCACGTGACACCGACGGCCGCCAACCGCTGACCACGCTCTGCGGCAGCCCGTTCGGCACGCCGCGCCGCAACCACAACCCGGTCGCAGATCTCGGCGGTTGCTGACGACGAATACCCACGGATATCGAAGGCATCGTGATCGACGGTCGCTCCGTCGGCCTCGCAGCCCTCCACCAGGACCAGGCCGACGGTGGACGGTGTCATCGAGACACCGAGCACCACCGCGTCCACATGCACCCCCTCGGAACCGTGGCCGTCGTCAGAATATTTCCGGTGACATTACCGGGTGGCAATATGCCGTTCGACCGCTGTGCCGTCAGCGCCTGCACTACCGGTCGCATCCAAATGTGCTGTGCCGCAAAACAGCCAGTACACGGACGGATAGCGGTTTGCCCCGTTGCATTGAACCGGCGACCCCCGGCCCGCGACGATTACCGACGCGTCAGATCTGACGATCCCGTAGATCGCCGCCGAGAATCTCGGCCAACAACGACGGCTCGATGTTGCCTCCCGAGACGATGGCGACAGCGGGACCCGGCGGTGCGCTCACCTTGCGATACCCGGCCAACGCCACCGCCCCGCTGGGTTCGGCAACCAGGTGGGCCCGGTGCGCCAGTTCGGCTACCGCGGAACGGATCTCACCTTCGGTCACGGTGATGACGTCGTCGATGACCCGCTGCAGGTGCGCGAACGTCAACGCCGACGGGGTGGCCCGCAACCCATCGGCAATCGTTCGATTCCGCTGCGCCGCAGTCCAACTCACCGGGTGGCCGGCGGCCAGGCCGGCCGCGGTGTCGGCGGCGAGTTCCGGCTCCACGCCGAACACCTTTGCCTGCGGACACAACGCCCGGATCGCGGTACCGACACCCGAGGCCAGGCCGCCACCGCTGATCGGGATGAAGACGGCCGCGACGGCCGGCAGGTCCTCGGCGATCTCCAGACCGATCGTGCCCTGCCCGGCGATGATGTCGGCATGGTCGAAGGGCGGCACGAGCACGCCACCGGTGCGCTCGACCAGTTCGGCTGCCACCGACTCCCGCTCACCCGACTCGCACAACACGACATTCGCCCCGTGGTCACGAGTGGCCTGAACTTTGACCGTCGGTGTTTCCGCCGGCATCACGATGTGCGCGGCCACCCCGAACACCGCGGCCGCATACGCCACTGCCTGGGCGTGATTACCGCTGGAGTAGGCCACCACTCCCCTGGCCCGTGTGCTGTGATCGATTCGGCCCAAGGCGTTGAACGCACCTCGAATCTTGAATGCGCCGATCGGTTGCAGGTTCTCCGGTTTGAGCCACAGCGGCCGTTGCGGATCACCCCAACGAGCGGGTAGCAGCGGGGTCCGCACGATGTCCGGCGCGATCCGGCGGGCGGCGGCGTCGATGTCGTCGATGGTCACCAACTTCACGTCCCCCAGTCTCTCCTGCGTTCGACGCCGGCGAAAGCCGAGACTGTGCCACGCCGCTACCGTGGAGCCCGTGAACGAGTAGCTGATCGGTCAGATTTTCCCAGCCGGATCGCCAGCCGCCCGACCATGGCGACCACGACCAACACCACCAGTGCCGACAACCATGGCCACGCCCCGTGCCGGTGCACCCACCCGGCGAACGCACCCTGCAACCGCCCGGCCGCCGTGATCACAGGATCAACGGGATCACCTGCGGCAGTGTACAACTCAATTTCGTACCAGCCGTAATAGGCGACGTAGGCGCCGACGGCGATCAGGAGCGCGCCACCGATTCGGTTGGCGTAGGGCACGAAGCGCCGCAACCGGTCGACGACCACGGCGCCCGCCAGCGCGGCACTGACCGCCAGCACCCCGACCACAAGCGCGAAACCCGCGGCGTACCCGGCGAACACCGCAAACCGGTGCCAGGCGGTGGTGGATTCCAGCGTGGCGCCGGTGACCGCCAGGAACGGGCCCACGGTGCACGACAACGACGCCAACGCGTACCCCACGCCGTAGCCGGCCATCGAACCCAGCCGGGCCGATGGTGCCCAGCCGGCCCGCTGTGTCACCGCACCAGGTAGCCACAGCCCGAACCGGCGGCCGGCAAGCAGCCAACCACCGAGCAGGACCAGCGCTACACCGATGACGAGCGTGACGTAGGGCAGATACCGTTGCACGGTGCCCGCGGCGGCGACCGTCAGCAGCCCGAACATGCCGAACACCGCGACGAAACCCGCCGTCATGACCATCGTGGCCACCAACGCCCGACTCACGGCGTTCACTGGACCGCCTGGCGAGGGGCCGCGTACCACCAAGACGAGATATCCGGGCAACAATGCGAACCCGCAGGGGTTGAGTGCGGCCACCAGTCCGGCGGCCAACGCCAACCCCACCAGGTTGTCTGCCACGTCCGGGGACTAGCTCTGCAGGGCCGCGACCCGATCGGCCAACTCCTGCTCGGGCATGGCCGATGTCGGGTTGTTGACGAACGTCGACGACCCGTCCGAACGGTAGAAGACATAGGCGGGCTGCCACGGCACGTGGTAGCGGGCCCAGATCGACCCGTCGGCGTCGTTGAGATTCGTGAAACCGAGATGGTATTTGTCGATGAAGCCCTGCATCGCCCCGACATCGGCGTGCGCCGCCACACCGACAAAGCTCACCTGCGGGTTCGCCGCGGCGACCTGACTCACCGACGGTGCCTCGGCATTGCAGAACGGACACCACGGCGTCCAGAACCACAACACCGCGGGTCGCCCGGCCAAGCTCGACCCGCTGAACGGGGCGCCTGACACGGTGGTGGCGGTGAACTGCAGGCGATCATCGGCGACCGCGGTCGGTGCGGTGACCAGTGCCAGCAGCATGGCGACCGTGCACAGCACGCCTGCCACGGCAGACTCGAGTCGCATCCTCATGGCATCGTCTCCTTCGCTCAGCACGCAGCGCACGTACGGCGCGTACGTGAGTTGACACGACCGTCGGCGCCTCTGGGTTCACCGGTGGGTGAGGTGCGGGCAAGCGCCCCTCTTGTGCCGGGTCGTCCCGCGGTCCAGAGTGAGAAAATGAGCGAGCAATGGATTCAAGGGTGCTTGGTCCAGCGGATCACGTTTCGTGAAGGCCTGGTGCTCAACCTCAACGACTACAACGAGCTGGTCATCTCGGTGCCACTCGAGCTGACCCTGCCGGCCACCGCGACCGATGAGTCCGAGGTCGTCTCGATCGACCCGCGGGCACTGCGCAACGAGGTGCGCCCGCTGTTCGATTTTGCCGGGCAACGCTGCACGCACGCCGACTGGGAGGACAACGGCAGCCTGCATCTGAGCTTTTCCGACGGTCACCGGATCGATGTCCGCCCCGACGAGCACCGAACGTCGTGGGAGCTGTACGGGAAGTATCACGGCTACGCCGCGTGCCTGGCCCACGGGCGGGTGCGCGTCGTGCGCCACGATCAAGACGATTTCGAACCGGGTGATGACGGCCAACCGACCCGAGAGAGCGGTTGACCGGCACCCGAGGAGGGCCGCCGAACACCGGCGTCAGTTCACGCCGACCCCGATGATCGGGATCCACACCCCGAACAGCCATACGCCCCACTGACGGAACCCATTGTCCCACACGGGGTTCAAGTTGTAGCCCCAGTAGTTCACGGTTCGCGGCAACGGACCGCCACGCCAGTGCAGCGGAGGTGGCGGACCCCAGCCCCACGGCGGTGGCCCGTTGCGGTCGTCCCACCAGTCGTGGCGATTGTTGGCCCACCAGGGCCCCTTGTCGTCCCAATGGTCACGTCGATGATCGAAGTCACGCCCCGGCGGACCACCATCGCAGAACGGGAAACAGTCATCGTGGGCGTGTTGCCCCGGCTTCAACGGAGCCGGCACGGTCGGCATGGTCGGCGTCGCCGCGGCCACCGGTGCCCCCGCACCCAACGCTCCCAGCGTCAACACCGCCGCCACAAACTTGGTCAGTTTCATTCCTGAACCTCCTGAGGTCGTGACCCCGGCGCCGGCCATCCCCCAATGGTCCGGCGCCGCAACGTTTGCCAACCCGCTTGGCTGCGCGTGGCGATACGTAGCACCCCGATGGGGTATCGCGATCGCCGATCCGGGCGTTACCCACTGCCCGGGCCGGTTGCGCTCTACGCTGGCTGAGGTGGGAATTGCAACGCGCGTCAACGGGGCCCCGCCGCCCGACGTATCTCGCGCCGACATCGACCTCGGTTCATGGCGGTTTTGGCGCAACGACGACGATGTCCGGGATGGGGCCTTTGCGACGCTACGGCGCGAAGCACCGATCTCATTTCACCCGGCCTGCGTCGAAGACGGTTTCCCGGAAAGCAATGGGCACTGGGCGGTGACCCGATATGACGACGTGTTCTACGCCAGCCGTCACCCCGATATCTTCAGCTCCGCGTCCGGTATCACGATCGGCGACCAAACCCCGGAGCTGGCCGAGTATTTCGGTTCGATGATCGCCATGGACGATCCCCGTCACACCCGGCTGCGCAACATCGTGCGCAGTGCATTCACTCCGCGGGTGGTGTCCCTGATCGAAGATTCGGTGCGTGACCGCGCCCGCCGGCTGGTGGCCGACATGGTGGCGCGAAATCCGGATCGCTGTGCCGATCTGGTCACCGAGTTCTCCGGGCCGCTTCCCCTACAGATCATCTGCGACATGATGGGTATCCCCGAGGCCGATCATCAACGAATCTTCCATTGGACCAACGTGATCCTGGGTTTCGGTGACCCGGACCTCAGCACCGACTTCGATGAGTTCGTCTCGGTCGCCATGGAGATCGGCGCGTATGCGACCGCACTCGCCGACGAGCGCCGCCGCGCACCGGCCGAGGACCTCACCACCAGCCTGGTGCAGGCCGAGGTGGACGGTGAGCGACTGACCTCGGCCGAGGTGGCCTCCTTCTTCATCCTGTTGGTGGTCGCCGGAAACGAGACCACCCGCAATGCGATCAGTCACGGGGTCTTGGCCTTGACGCGGTACCCCGAGCAGCGCGCGCTGTGGTGGTCACGTTTCGACGAGCTGGCACCGACCGCGGTGGAAGAGATCGTCCGCTGGGCGTCCCCGGTGAGTTACATGCGCCGGACGGTCACGCGCGACACCGTGCTCGGCGGGACGCCATTGCCGGTCGGCGCCAAGGTGACCTTGTGGTACGGATCGGCCAACCGGGACGAGTCGAAGTTCGCCGACCCATGGCTCTTCGACGTCACCCGCACACCCAACCCGCATCTCGGGTTCGGCGGTGGCGGAGCGCACTTCTGCCTGGGGGCGAACCTGGCGCGGCGAGAGATCACCGTGGCCTTCGAGGAGCTGCACCGCCGGCTACCCGACATCACGGTGACCGAGGAGCCCGACCGGTTGCTGTCGTCGTTCATCCACGGCATCAAGCGCATGCCGGTGGCCTGGGGGTAGGTCACCTGACGGTCAGCGTGCCGACCATCGCGGGGTGGTACAGGCAGTAGAACGCGTACTGGCCCGGCTTGTCCGGCGCAGTGAGCGTCGCGCGGCCCTTCCCGTCGACATGGACGTCGAACACCCCCTTGTCGCGGGACGTCACCGAATGTTCGACCTCGTCGTCGTTGACAATGGCGATGTGGGTGCCGGGGGCGACCGTGAGCGCCTTGCTGAAGCCCATTCCGGCGATCGTGATCGTCGGACCGCCCGGCGCGGGCTGGACGGTCGACTGCTGCGGCGCAGCATGGTCGGCTTGGCTGCACGCCACAGTGAGCCAGGCGCCCAGGCACGCCGCCACCACCAACATCGCAAGCCGATTCATCCCTGCCCCCTGCGTTGAGTCCCGACAGGCAATTATCGGTTCTCGGGGCGGGGCGAGGCAGCCGAATCTGCCGATCGGCCCACGAGGACCCCGCCGGCGAAGGCCGCCACGAGCACGCCGATGATCACCCAGGCCAGCACGCTGGAGCCACCGACCAGATCGCTGAGATTCGTCAGGATCAGTGTCAGCGCGCCCAGCAGTCCGACCAGGCCCAGCGCCGGGGCGATCCGGACCCGCCACAGCGACAGGCCATGCCGGTCACCACCGAAGTACACCAGCACCGCGACGCTGGTGGCGATCATCAGGAGCACCACCCCGACTGTGGTCGCACCGGCGAACCAGGTGTAGAACTGCGCGGCCGGATCCAGCCCGAACACCACAGCCGACACGACGCCGACCGCGACCACACCCGAGACCCACAAGGACGCCAGGTGCGGTGAGCCGTGTCGATCGTGCGGCCGGCTGAGCACCGCGGGCAGGACGTCGCGTTGCGACAGCGCGAACACGTACCGCGAGGCCACGTTGTGGAAGGCCAGGATGCAGGCGAACAGACTGGTGAAGTACAGCACCGTGATGAGGTCGGCGCCCGCGGCACCGATGTAGCGACGCGCGGTGTCGCCCAGGAAGGTGGCACCCGAATCCGTGGCCTGCGTGACGGCCTGTTCGTCGCCCCATCCGGAGATCAGCGCCCAGCTGGTGACGGCGTAGAACACGCCGATGAGGACCAATGCCAGGTACGTGGCGCGGGGAATGGTGTGCTCGGGCGTGCGGGCCTCGTCCCGGAAGATCGCGGTGGCTTCGAACCCGACATAGCTGATGATGGCGAACAACAGCCCGATGCCGAGCGACCCGGACAGGACCGCATCCGGATCGACGATGCCCGAAGACAATCCGTGGTCGCCGCCGCGTGCCACGATCACCAGATCGAGCACCAGCACGATCGCGATCTCGGCGGTGAGCAGGACTCCCAGCACGCGACTGGACAATTCGATGTTGCGGTAGCCCAGGTAGGTGGTCACTGCGAACGCCACCGCGGCGAACACCCACCACGGAAGGGCGGGGCCGCCGGCCAGTTCGAGGACACTGGCCCCGGCCGGGCCGAGCAGCCCGTATACGCCGGCCTCCAGCGCCACATAGCTCACCAGCGCGACGAACGCGATCCCGATGCCCGTGGGGAGTCCGAGCGACTGCCGAACATAGGAGAAGAAGGCACCGGCTTCCTCGACATACGGGGTCATCGCGGTGAACCCGACGGCGAACAGCAACAGCACCAGGGTCGCGGCGATGAAGGTAGCGGGAAATCCCGTTCCGTTACCCGAGGCGATACCCAACGGCACGACACCGCCGATCACCCCCAGCGGCGCCGCGGCCGCGACGACCATGAACACGATCGAGGTGACGCCGAGGCTGCCGCGAAGCTGCCGCCCGGTGGCAGACGGTGGCGAGCCCAATGACTCCGGGACTGTGGTGGTTTCGGACATGGGCGACCGTCCTTCAGACAGCGGGTGCGTGGATATGACCCGCGGACCATAGGGTCGCGTCGACCCGGCGCACCAGATCTCGCGTCACCGTGCGCAAAATTCGCCCGGCTACGTGCCGCCGAGGACGGCGAGCATGCCGGCGGCCGCCCGGGGCCAGGTGAACTGCTCGGCACGCCGCCGAGCACTGTGGCGCCGCTGCGTTTCGGGCCGGCTGATCACCGTGGTGACCGCGCGGGCGATGGCGTGCGCGTCGTTGTCCGCGGTGGCCCCGCTGTCGCTGGTGAGGATCTCGGCGAGCGCCGAGGTCCGGGACACCACCGCGGGCGTTCCGCAGGCCAGTGCTTCCAGCGCGGCCAGACCGAACGTCTCGTGCGGGCCCGGGGCAAGGGCGACGTCGGCCGAGGCCAGGATGGTCGCCACGGTGTCGCGGCAGCCGATGTACCCGGTGAACGCCACCGGCAGGCCGTCGGCATGGCGTTGCAGACGTGCCCGCAACGGCCCCTCGCCGACCACCACCAGACGGGCATCCACACCTGAATCCCGAAGGGCGGCGACGGTGTCGATGCTACGGTCGGCATGTTTTTCCACCGACAGCCGACCGCAGTGCACCAGCAGGGTCTGTTGCGGGGCGGCCCACCGGCTGCGCATCCGGACCGAGTGGCGTCGCGGGTGGAACTGTTCGAGGTCCACGCCCAGGGGCACCGTCGCGACATTGTCCGCGCCGATCCGGTCGAACTCCTCGCGTGCGAAGGCCGTCGTGCACACCACCGCGTCGTAGTTCGCCGCGCTGCGCCGATTGGCGAAGTCCGCGACGGCCCGGGCGGCCGACGTCGGCAGCACCTGACCGACCAACCGGTCCAGCCGTTCGTGCGAGATCATCACGGTGGCCACGTCACGGTCACGCCCCCACGGACCCAGCGACCGCAGGGTCAACCGGTCCGACACCTCGATGGCGTCGGGGCGCAGCCGCTGCAGCAGCGCGGTCACCGGCCCCGGAAGCACCGCCCGGTAACCGCCGGTGAACGGGATGAGCCTGGCGGGCAGCGAGATTCGTACGACGCCGCTGGGCAGCACGTGCCGGTCCGGATGCGCACCGGGCACGACGAGGAACACCTCGTGCCCCAACGCCCGGTACTCGGCGCCGAGCCGGTCGACCGCGGTGCGCAGACCGCCCGAGCGCGGGCCGTAGAAGTTGGCGACCTGGACAACCCGCATGCCCCCGATCACAACCGGGTTGCATGTGCGGTCAACAACGCCGTTGCCACCATGACCTGAACAGCCGCTGAACAACCACTGGACGATCAGACGAAATGCCGAATCGCCGCGGTGGAACCGCACGCGGCGGATACTCATCCGATGGGCGGCACACCGGACCCGGAGGCGCTGGCCGGACGCATCGCCGTGGTGGCCGGGGCCACCCGCGGCGCCGGCCGCGGGATCGCCGCGGCGCTCGGTGAAGCGGGCGCGACCGTGGTGTGCACCGGCCGGAGCAGCCGATGCGGAAGTCGCGACTCGGACTACGACCGGCCCGAAACCATCGAGGAAACAGCGGAATTGGTCTCGGAACTCGGTGGCACCGGTATCGCCGTGCAGGTCGACCATCTCGATGTGTCGCAGGTGCGCAAGCTGGCCGGGCGGCTCAAGGCCGATTACACCCACATTGACATCCTCGTCAACGACATCTGGGGCGCCGAGGTGCTCAAAGGACCCCCGGACACCTGGGGCCGGCCGATGTGGCAGCACGACCTCGACGACGGGTTACGGATGATGCGCCTGGGTTTGGACACCCATCTGATCACCTCGCACTCCCTGCTGCCGCTGCTCGCCGACCGACCCGGCGGGCTGCTGGTCGAGATCACCGACGGCACAACCGAATTCAATGCCGCCAACCCGCGCCTCTCGGTCTTCTACGATCTGGTCAAAAATGCGGTGAACCGGCTGGCCTTCAGCCATGGCTACGAGCTCGCGGCGTTCGGTGCCACCGCCGTGGCGGTCACACCGGGATGGCTGCGCTCGGAGATGATGCTCGACAACTATGGCGCCACCGAGGCCAACTGGCGGTGTGCGCTGGATCTGGCGCGCACCGACGGCTACCCGGCCGCACCGCCCGGTTTCGCCGAGTCGGAGTCGCCACGCTTCGTGGGACGCGGGGTTGCCGCGATGGCCGCCGATCCGGACCGGGCCCGCTGGAATCAGCGGTCGGTCAGCTCGTCGGCGTTGGCCCGCCACTACGGATTCACCGACCTCGACGGGCGGCTGCCCGACGTATGGCTGCCGCTGTAAGCGCACGTCAGCGCACAGCATCGGCACCGGTAGACATTTTTTCAAATCTGTTCACCGATTTCGTTGACACCGGCGCAAGCGGATTGTTCTATGGCTGAGTGAGCTTCGACACAATCATCCGGAACGGCCGCTGGTTCGACGGCAGCGGCGCCCCGTCGGCGCTGCGCACCATCGGTATTCGCGACGGGCACGTGGTGGCCATCTCCCCCGACGCCCTCGACGAGACGGACTGCCCACAGATCATCGACGCCACCGGCAAATGGGTGCTACCGGGGATGCTGGACATCCACACGCATTACGACGTCGAGGTGCTGAACGGCCCGTCATTGTCGGAGTCCCTGCGCCACGGCGTGACCACCGCGATGCTCGGCTCGTGCTCGTTGTCGACCGTCCACGTCGGTGGAGTCGACGCGGGTGATCTGTTCGGCCGGGTCGAGGCGATCCCACGCGACCAGGTCATCACCGCGGTCGACGAGCACAAGACCTGGACCAGTTGCGGCGAATACGTGTCGGCATTGGAGTCACTGCCGCTCGGGCCGAATCTGGCCGCCTTCATCGGGCATTCCGACATGCGCACCGCGGTGATGGGCCTGGACCGGGCCACCCGGAAAGACGAACGGCCCACCGCCGCCGAACAGGCCCGTATGGAGCAGATGCTGGCCGAGGCGCTGGACGCCGGGTTCGTCGGAATGTCGTCCCAGCAACTGCTTTTCGACAAGATCGACGGAGACACCTGCCGGTCGCGCACGCTGCCGTCGACCTACGCCCGCTCCCGCGAACTGCGCCGGCTCAAATCGATGCTGCGCCGCGCCGGCCGGGTGCTGCAGTCCGGGCCCGACATCCAGAATCCGCTCAACCTGGCCTCGCAGGTCGCCCAGTCGCTCGGGGTGTTCCGCAAGCCGCTCAAGACCAGCCTGCTCTCGGCCGCCGACGTCAAGGCCAACCCGTACGCGATCTGGATCATGGGACCGCTGGCCCGCGCGGCCAACGCGCTCGGTGGCAACTTCCGCTGGCAACATCTTCCCGTGCCGTTCGAGGTCTACGCCGACGGCATCGACCTGGTGGTGTTCGAGGAGTTCGGGTCCGGGGCGGCCGCACTGCACCTGCGCGACGAGGTGGAGCGCAACGCCCTCCTGCGCGACGAGTCCTACCGGCGCCGGTTCCGCAAGGACTACGACAGCAAGTTCGGTGTACGCGTGTGGCACCGCGACTTCTTCGACGCCGACATCGTGGCGTGCCCGGACGAGTCCGTGGTGGGCAAGTCGTTCGGCCAGGTCGGACAGGACCGCGGCGGGCTGCACCCCGTCGACGCCTTCCTGGACCTGGTGCTCGAGCACGGCACCGCGATCCGCTGGCGGACCACGATCTCCAACCACCGACCCGAAGTGCTCAAGAAGCTGGCGCGCGACCCGGGCATCCAGCTCGGCTTCTCCGATGCCGGTGCCCACCTGCGCAACATGGCCTTCTACAACATGGGGCTGCGGCTCCTGCGCCACGTCCGCGACGCCGAACGGGCGGGCAATCCGTTCATGTCGATCGAACGTGCGGTACACCGACTCACCGGTGAGCTCGCCGACTGGTACCGGATCGACGCCGGACACCTGCGCATCGGGGACCGTGCCGACGTCGTCGTCATCGACCCCGAGCGCCTCGACGACTCTCTCGACGCCTACGCCGAGGAGACCGTCGACCACTACGGCGGCCTGTCGCGCATGGTGAACCGCAACGACGAGACCGTGACCGCGGTACTCGTCGGCGGCCGTACGGTATTCGCCGACGGCGAGCTGACCGCCCTGGTGGGGCACCAACGTACCGGCCGGTTCCTACGAGCCGGCGATCGCGCGTCCGTCGAGAAAGGTCAATTGTCCAGTGCCCGTTGAGGAAACCGTGCGAAGCATGTGGAAAGCCCTGTCGGACCGAAACTGGGAGCTGCTCAAGACCTACCTGTCGGACGACTGCATCTACCTCGACATGCCGGTCGGGCCCGCCGCGGCCGCCAAAGGGCCCGAGGACATCGTCAAGCGCCTCAAGATCGGCTTGGAACCCCTGTCCTCCTATGAGAACTTCTCCGGCCTACTGGTTCACAACGGAGCCGATGCCATGTACGAGCACCACGAGCAATGGCATTGGCCCAGTGGGGAATCCGCGGTGCTGAAGTTCGTCACCGTACACCGGGTGGAAAACGGCAAGGTCACGCTGTGGAAGGACTACTGGGACATGAGCGCGCTGGCCGACCATGCCCCACCGGACTGGATGGAGAATTTCGCCACCGCCGACATGTCGTGGGTGTTCGACGCCACCGGGCTGGTCTGAGCGAGGCCGGCAGCCGGTCAGCCGATATCCCAGACCAGACAGAACGGGTGCCCGGCCGGATCCCGGAACACCCGGAAGTTGTTCTCGCCGACGGCATCGGTGACCCGCGTCGCACCCAGCGCCAGCACCGCGCGCTCGGCCGCGTTCGGATCATCGACCAGGATGTCGAGGTGAATCTGCTGTGACCCCCGCGGATCGGGAAACACCGGCGGCTCGTGCTGCGGTGACTGCTGGCAGGCCACCCGTCGGCCCTCCGGATCCGTCACCACCACCCAGGTCTCGTCCTCGGTGGTGATCTCGCCCCCGAGCAGCCCGGCATAGAACTCGGCCAGCGCCCGCGGATTTCGGGTGTCCAACACGGTGGAGCGGAGTCGTCCGATCATGACGGCTGGATTGCCGTGCCGACGGCTCGACAAACCGGCGCAGGTCAGAGGGTCAGCTTGCAGCTCTGGCCGATGTCGAGGGTGCGCAGCATCCGGCCCATGCCGAGCCACATCGCACACGACAGCGCCAGGTCGGTGAGCAACTCGGCGTCGAAGTGCTCGCCGGCCCGGTCCCAGAAGTCCTCGTCGTCCCGCAATTCGGTGTGGCCGGTGGCGAATCGGTGCGCGAACTCGGCGGCGATCCGCTCCTGGGCGGAATAGCCGGGCCAGGTCCGCCAGTCGGCGGCATGGTCGTAGAGATCCTCGTCCACCCCCGCCGCGGCGCCTTCCGAATCACGGGTGTTCTGGCACACCGTGCATTCGTTGTCGAGCGCGATCACCATCCGGGCCAGTTCGCGAACCCGTAGCGGCAGCCGACCCTTGGTGTACACCGCGTTGGTGAAGTTGGCCATCGCGGTGCCGATGTCAGGCGATGTGAGGATCCAGCCGGCCACGTCGTCGTCGGGGAAGTCTCCGATACGGCTCATGGCCGAATCGTACGCGCGGCCGACCATTTCTGGAACAAGTTCTAATTTGTTGTCTTCGCGCCGGCCAGCGCGGGGGTTCGCTCGTCGTCACCCCAGTCCCGCTGCACAACAACCCGGTGCGCGATGCGCTCGAGGGCGGCCTCGACCTGAGCCCGGTCCGGGCGACCTTCGAAAGACGGTGACTCCCCCAGTTTCTCGACGATTCTTCCCACCAGTGCGGCGGAAACTCCGTCGACCTGACGTAAGCCACTCTGGGTCAGCCACAGACTGTCACCAGTGCGCAGCACGTAACCGTCCTGAACCAGGCGGTTGAACGTCGGTTCCAGCACTTCGTAAGGTACGACGAGCCGATCGGCGATCTCGGTCAGGCGGGCGGAGCCGAACACCTGGCTGTGCCGGTAGATCTTGAGCAGTGCCCACAGTCCGGCCACATCGAGCTCACATCCCGGGCTCCCGGCGACGGTCCGCAATCGGATCTCGGGTGAGCTGCGCATCAACCGACTGATCACGGTCTCCAGCACCTGGTCCGCCGACTCCGCGCTGGGCATGCCGAAGCCTTCGCCCAGATCGGCCGCCAGCGTCGTCTCGGCCTCGAGCAGCGGCACCTCTTTGAGGAACAGGGCCACCACGAAACCCAGCAGGGCCACCGGCGCCGCGCACAGGAACACCAGATCTAGCGCGTCGGCATAGGCGTTGACGATCGGAGCGGCGACCTCTGGCGGCAGCTCGTGCAGGGCCTTGGGTGAGGCGCCCGCGACGGCCGGCGCGCCACTGTCAGCCAGCGCACCGGGCAGCCGGTCGGACAGGAACCCGGCAAACAGCGACCCGAAGATCGCCGCGCCGAACGAACTGCCGATCGTCCGGAAGAACGTCACGCCGGAGGTTGCCACGCCCAGATCGGCGAAACTCGACGTGTTCTGCACGATGAGGACCAGCACCTGCATGCACATGCCGATACCGGCGCCGAGGATCAACAGGTACAGCGACTGCAGCGGGATGGGCGTCGCGGCATTCATCCGGGACAGCAGCACGAAACCGACCAGCATGATCGCCGTTCCGGCGACCGGGTAGATCTTGTAACGCCCGGTGCGGCCCACCAGACTGCCGCTGACGGTCGAGGTGATCAGCAGCCCGAGCACCATCGGCATGGTCCGCAGACCGGACTCTGACGGCGAGACGCCGTCGACGAACTGCATGAAGGTCGGCATGAACGTCAGCGCACCGAGCATCGCGAACCCAACCACCAGCGACAGCACACAGCACATCGAGAACACGGGGTTTCGGAACAGCCGCATCGGCAGGATCGGCTCGGCGGCCCGCAGCTCCACCCGCACGAACATCGCCAGTGCCAGGACAGAACCGATGACCAACCCGATGATGACGGGTGACGTCCAGGCCAGCTCGCCGCCGAGACTGGTCGCCAAGGTGAGACCGGACGCGCCGATCCCGACCCAGACGATGCCGGCGTAATCGATGACCGGTCGGGCAGTCCGGACCGCCAGCGCCGGGATGGTGGCGGCCGAGACCACCAGGACGACAACCCCGACCGGGATGCTGAGCCAGAACGCCCACCGCCAGCCGAGGTGATCGGTGACGAACCCGCCCAGCAGTGGGCCGGCCACGGTGGTGACACCGAACACCGCCCCGAGCGCACCCTGATACCGACCCCGATCACGCAGCGGGATCACCTCGGCGATCAACGCCGACGACGTCACCATGATCGCGCCGCCGCCGATGCCCTGCAGGGCCCGCGCGGCCACCAGCATGGCCATCGAACCCGACAGCCCGCTGAGCACCGAGCCCACGAGAAAACACAGGACGGCGGTCTGATACACCGCTTTGCGCCCGAAGATGTCGCCCACCTTGCCGACGACGGCGGTGACGACTGTCGAAGCCAACAGGTAGCTGGTCACCACCCAGGCCTGATGGCCGGCACCGCCGAGATCGGCCACCACGGTGGGCAGTGCGGTGGCGACGATGGTCTGGTTGAGCGAGGCCAGCAGCATGCCGAGCAGGACGGCGACGAACACCAGGTTGCGTCGGCGCACGCTGAGCAGCGGTGCGCCGCCGGTCGACTGTTCGTCGGTTGTCGTCGGGCTGCTCATGAGATCCTTTCGCCGGCCTGGGGTCAGCACCTATATCGTTAGATAGGCTATGAAAGTTACACCACGAACAAAGCCGCCCCGGGCATCCGGTGGTTCACCGGCTACCCGGGGCAGCCCGAGTTGAAAACGCCCGTCGCTTCTGGTTTCTACTTGGGCGGCCGCGAGACGCACTGCGCGGCGTAGAGCGCGTCGCCCAACTTGTCCATCAGCTCCAGTTGCGTTTCGAGGTAGTCGATGTGACCTTCCTCGTCGGCCAGGATGGTCTCCAGGATGCCCGCCGAGGTGGCGTCCTGCTTCTCCCGGCACATGATGATCCCCGGCTTGAGCCTGGCCACCACCTCGTACTCGATCGCCAGGTCGGCCTCGAACTGCTCCCGCAACGTCTGCCCGACGCGCAGGGAGAACAGCCGCTGATAGTTCGGCAGACCGTCCAACAGCAGGATTCGATCGGTGATGGTCTCCGCGTGCCGCATCTCTTCGAATGATTCGGCGCGGGTGTGTTCCGCCAGTTCGGTAAATCCCCAATTGTCCTGCATCTTCGAATGCAGGAAATATTGGTTAATTGCGGTGAGTTCGCTCGTCAATTGCTCGTTGAGCAATTTCAGAACATCCGGATCGCCTTGCATCGTGACTCCTAAGCACCTTGAGGGCTGGTCAAGTGTTGCCTTTTGCTGCGCCCAACCAATCTAGTGCAGAAAGGGCACTCTAAGGCAACGCTCAACACCGAATTTCGGCGTGTTCTCGCGATATTGCCGGACTCTCGTCCCGCGCGCGGCGCGGTGTGGCCACGATGAGTGGACTGCCTGTCCTAACTAAGGTTAGACTCCGCTAACGTGTCGAACACCCCCGAAAGAAAGGCGATGAAAATGAGTGAGTACGATTTACACTCGCTCATTTTGTCGTGCGATTTCCGGGTCGACGACGTGGAACAGATGTGGAAATGGATGGAGAAACATCGTTCCGGGCTGCAATCGATCGGCGCGCACCATGTGGTGCTTTACAAATCGATTTGGGAGCCGGGCCGGGTACTGGTGACGATCGGCATCCGGCATGCCCGGTCGATCCGTGACGTCCTGCGCTCGCCGGCGATTTTCGAGTGGTTCGATATTTCCGGCGTCGAAGATATTCCACCGGTATTCGGCGGCGAAGTGGTGGAGAAGATCGACCTGACCGAGCCGTCCCCACGCGGGCATGTGGCCGGGGTCATCGTGGGTGCCGTCGCCACCGTCGACGACGTGCCCACCCTGATGCGCAAGGTGCACGACGGCCTCGACCGCTTCGAGCAGGGCGGCATCCGCAAGATCTGGGTGTACCAGGCGCTCGACGACGGCCAGGAAGTGATGATCCTGCAGGAGGTCTCCGACGAGGTCAGCGCCCGCCAGTGGATCGACCACCCCGACGCGGCGGCCGAGTGGATGACCACGGCGGGATTCGGTGCCTACCCGACCCTGTTCGTGGGCAAGTTGGCCCACATCATGAACGTCGACGAGCAGGACTACTGATGTTCGTCTGTCTGTGCACCGGGACGACCAGTCAGGTCGTCAGCGAGATCGTGGCCTCGGGGGCCACCACCTCCAAGGCCGTGGCCGAGGCCTGCGGTGCCGGCGCCGACTGCGGACGCTGCCGGCGTACGATCCGCGCGATCATCGCCGCTCACCTGGCCGAGGACTGCTCCTCTCAGGTCAACGGCTGCCCCTCGCGGGTCACCCGCTAGTTTTCCGATCGGCGAACTGCGCCAGCGCATCTGCGTTGGCCGCCGCGCCCACCAGCTCGACGAACAATGCCTTCTCCCGCTCGACGGCCGCCGAGATGGCCTCGCGGATCGGGGCCACCATGGTCTGCTTGACGGCCATCAGGCTCGAAATCGGCTTGGCGGCAAGAATTTCGGCGTGCTGCCGGGCCTGCGACAGCAGGTCGTCGGGTTCACACACCTGCCACACCAGGCCCATCTGGGCCGCCTGCTGCGCGTCGATCCACTCCGAGGACATCAACAGCCAGGCAGCATTCTGCCTGCCGAGCAATCGCGGCATCAGGTACGAGGATGCTGCTTCCGGCGCCACGCCTAGACTGGTGAACGGGCACTTCAGCCGCGCCGTGGACGACATGAACGCCAGATCGGCGAAGCCCAGGATCGTCGTACCGATACCCACGCCGACCCCGTTCACCGCGCAGATCAACGGTTTCGGGAAATCGGCCAGCACCTCGATCATCCCGTAGAACCCGTGCTCGCCCGGCGTGAAATCCGGGTTGGCGATGCGGTGCTGCATCTCGACGAGATCGTTGCCCGCGCTGAACGCCCGTCCGGCCCCGGTCAGCAGCACCACCGCCACCTCGGGATCCTCGGCTGCGGCGCGAAGTGCCACGGTCACCTCGTCATACAGTGCCTCGTTGAATGCGTTGAGCGCATCAGGACGGTTGAGGGTCAGCGTGCGAACCCGATTGTCGTCCTCGATCAGCAGGGTCAATTTCCACTCCTCGCGTGCGCGCCGTGACCGCTGCAGCCTAACTAGAACACGTTTCACTCTCGGGTGCCGGGTCGGCGAACGGACTCCGGTAGACATAGCGACTGGTCGGCACGGTGTCGATGTTTGTGCTCGCGCCGAAGGCGTCGGTGCTGGCCACCATCCGGCGCATGCGATCGGCCAGATCGTCGTCGTTTGCGGCACCGAAGAACGCGTGCAGATCCGACACCGCCGCCAGTGGGAACAGCTCCTCCACGATGCCGTCGATCGCAGGAGCATCCGCGGTGAGCGCGCGCACCACGGTGTTCTGGGTGTAGCCGAACGTGTCCTGGGTTTCGATGGCCACCGATGTGTGGTCGCGGTGCCAGCGGTGCAGCCAGGTCGCCTCGTCGAGTTCGGCCGGCCGGCGAAGCAGTGCGATGTTGGCCAGCCCATCGGTACGCTCACCCGCCGCCGTCGGCGCAGGCGTCATGGGCACCGATTCGGTGACCAGGTAGGCCGCGATCGAATCGCACTCGGCAGCAAGAACTTTCAATGCACTCTCGACGGGTTCGGCGTAGTACTGCCGGACCCACATGCTGACCACCGCCATCACCGGCGGGTCCAGCGTCGTCAACGTCATCAAGGAGTCACGCACCGCGTCATCACGCACATTGATTGTCAACCCCGGCAGTCCGAGAGCCAGCAGATGATCGCAGACCCGGGTTCGCAATCGGTCACACCACTGCTCATCCGACTGCTCGGCGCGCAACAGAACGATGACTTTCTCCACGTGGGAGAACCTACCGCCGCCTCGATCCGCGCCACGCGCGGGCGGATGTGCCGCCGCAGCCATGAGGCGAGTGAGAATGGTTGGGTGCACACGGGTGGACAGGCAGCCGACGCACTCCGGCTGAGTACCCCCGACGCCGGTGCGGTGGTCCGCAGCCTGATCGGTGTCTTGGCGGTTACTGCCGTCGCGCTGGCCGCTGGGTCCGGGGCGACGGCGATGTGGACGCTCGGCGGCGCCATCATCGCCAGTGCGATCGCGCTGCAGCGCAGTCCCGGCGGCCGGGTTCCCCTGGTGATGGCCGGCTCCGTCGAATTGGCCATCGCGGTGCTGCTCGGCTCCCTCTTCGGGGGCCACAGTGTGGTGTTCATCGTGATCGTGGCGCTCTGGTGCTTTGCCGCGGGCATGCAGTGGTCACTCGGCGCCAACGCCGGGCTGGTGGCCTCGGCCGCCAGCGCGCTGCTGGTGCTCGCCCCGCCGGCCCCGGTCAACCTGGCCCAGTCCGTATTGGCGCCCGCCCTGGTGATCATCGCCGGCGTGGTGCAGGCGGTGCTGATCGCCGTCTGGCCACCGCGGCGTTGGCGCGTCCAGCGCGAGGGACTGACCCGCGCATACCGCTCGTTGGCCGGCGACGCCCGCAACGTCGCCGCCGACTGCACCGCGACCGTCGACGATGCCCCGCTCACCTGGTTGCGGGAGGTCTTCGCCGACAGTCAGGTCAGCCAGCGACCCCGTGCCTACCACGGCGGATACCGGCTCCCGGAGCGCATCGCGGGCACCCTGGCCTCGTTGCGCTCCACCGCCGATCGGGACAACTCGACCGACGGCGGACAGGCATCGGCGGCCGAGGCGGGGTTACCACAGTTGCTCACCGCCGCGGCGGTGCTGCTCGACGCGATCGCCGACCACGGCCACACCGCCCGCCGGGACGCCGAGCACGCACTGGTTCGGGTCCGCACCGCGGCCGCCGCCGTGACCGGACCCGAAGCGGCGCTGGCGCAACGTCTGTGCGAACAGTTGCGCGAGGCCGCGGTGCTGCGGTTCGGCCAGTTGCACCGGCCCGATCTGATCGGCTCCCTGGCCTCGGCGCCCGCGGTGGTCCGCTCGCATCTGAGCTGGACCTCGCCGATCCTGCGGCACGCGATCCGGTTGTCGGTGACGACCGCGCTGGCCGTGGCGGCTGCCCGCTACGGCGGTCTCGAACACGGCTACTGGATGCCGCTGGCCGTGGTCGTGGTGCTGCGGCCCGAGACCGCGCACACCTACACACGCTGCGCCGGGCGGATCGCCGGCCTGGCGGTCGGGATCGTCGTCGCCTCGGTGCTCACCCTGCTGTGGCAGCCGGGCCCGATCGCCTCGACCGTCTGCGCCGTGATGTTCGTCGGGATCGCCTATGCGGTATCTCAATTCGGCTACCTCGCCGTAGGCGCGACGGTGGGTGCGATCGTGATCTTCACCGTCGGGGCCGGCGCCACGGCGCCCTGGGCGGGTCACACCGACCGGCTATTCGCGGTGATGATCGGCGGCGCCTTCGCGGTGATGGCCCATGTGGCGCTGCCCGACCACGCCCTGATCCGGCTGCGCCAGCGCGCCGGTGAATTGCTGATGACCGAGATCGACTATGCCGCACTGGTGATCAAGGCATTCGTGCACGAGATCGACCACCCCGCCGAGGTCCTGTCGGCGGCCTGGCAACGGGCGTTCCGCGCGCGGGCCGCCTTCGAAGCCGCGTGGGGCGCCACCAGCCTGGACCCGCCGATCCTGCGGCGCTGGCTGCGGTCCTACCGCACCGCGCTCAACTCGGTGACCAGCGCCTGCACCACCTTGGAGAACAGCCTGCCGACCCACCCGTCGTCGGCGCTACACGGCGAGTTCGTCGCCGCGGTGGACGATTACGTCGAGGCACTGCGCGGGGCACCACCAAGCCCCGCGGTGCCGTGGAGCCTGGACACCGCCGAGCTGTCGACCGCACTGCGGCGGGTGCACAACGTGGCCTCGACGCTGTCCGCCGACAACGGCGCGGCGCGCATCCTGATCGGCGAGCTCGCCACGATCACCCGCAGCCTCGAAGAGATCGCGATCGACCGGGTGGCCCCGGCCGGTGAATCTCGTTAGTCCTGTCCGCGCGCCCACTTCGGCAGGATGAAGACTCCCTCGGCCTCGGCGGTGATGCCGTGGGCATCTGAAACATGGCCGGAGGCAAACGCTTTGATCCCGTCGGTCCGGGTGATCCGGCCCTCGGCGTGCAGATCGCCCAGTGGGGTGGCCCGCAGATAACGAATGGTCAGGGTGCCGGTGAACCGGGGCCGGTCGGAGTCGCTGGCGGCCACCTCCCCCAGCACGTGGTCGAGCACCATGGCGACCATGCCGCCGTGGACATGCCCGGGCGGTCCTTCGTAGGCCGCGCCGAGGTGAAAGTCCGTCCGCACCCCGCCGTCGGGATCCTTGACGATCACCAACGGCGGCGCCATCGGATTCCGGATGCCGATCGCCGGGTTGCCCCACGGCATCCGGTCGCCGTCGGAGGTGTAGCGGACCCCGAACGGCCCGTCGATCTGTGCGGCCCGCAACCGCGCCGTGGCAGCGTCGATCAGCGCGCGCACCGCGGCGACCTCGTCGGCGTCGACCTCGGAGCGGATGGTGGCGTCGATCAGCGCGCGCACCGATCCGGCCAACGGCTCCCATACCGTCCGCAGACGCTGAACATCCGCGGAGGTGAGCCCCTCGACATGGGTGTAACCCGGCATGCCAGCACTAGACCACGTTCGCCTCGCCGGTGTCGAGTCGTCCGCGTACCGTCACCAAGGTGACGGATCCTGCCCAGACAGAGCCCTATTACCGGCTCGGGTCCTATCACCGGCCGACGGATACCCCCTCACGGCCGGTGCAGGTGTGGTTCGACCGCGGCATGGTCTGGTCGTATGCGTTCAACCACGAAGAAGCGGTCCGGTGCTTCGACCGTGCGCTGGCCCTCGACCCGGATTTCGCGCTCGCTCGCTGGGGTATCGCCTACGCGGTCGGCCCCAATTACAACAAGGCGTGGGAGTCCTTCGACCCAACCGACCTGAGCACCTCGCTCGCGCGGGCCCGGACCGAACTCGAGCGAGCCGCGACAGGCCGTGCCAGCGAGGTGGAACGCGGCCTGATCTCCGCGCTGCACAAGCGATTTCCCAGTGCCGACCCCGAGGACACAGTGACCCTGTCCACTGGCCACACCGCGTACGCCGACGCGATGGCGGCGCTGGCGCGGCGCCATCCCGAGGACCTCGACGTGCAGGCACTGGCCGCCGATGCGCTGCTCAACGTGACGGCGTGGGCCCTGTGGGACGGCCGCACCGGTGAGCCGGCGCCGGGATCCCGTGTGCTGGAGGCGAAACGCATTCTCGATGCGGCCCTGGCCACCGCGGCCGGCCGGCAACACCCCGGCATTCTGCACCTCTATATCCACGCCATGGAGATGTCGACGACGCCGCAGGCAGCCCTTCCGGCCGCCGATCTGCTGCGCGGGCTGGTGCCCGACGCCGGGCACTTGGAGCACATGGCCAGCCACATCGACGTCCTGTGCGGCGATTACCGCAGCTCGGTGACGGCCAATCTGGCTGCGGTGCAAGCGGACCGGAAGTTCGTCGCCCGCGAGGGAGCACTGAACTTCTACTCGCTCTACCGGGCGCACGACCTGCATTTCGTGGTCTACTCGGCGATGTTCGAGGGCAGTTCGCAGATCGCGCTCGACGCGGCCGACGAATTGGCCGCCCAGCTCACCCCTGAGTTGCTCGCCGTTCCGTCCCCACCGATGGCGGACTGGCTCGAGGCATTCGTGCCACTGCGGGTGCACGTCCTGGTGCGGTTCGGCCGGTGGGACGACCTGATCGCCGAGCCGTTGCCCACCGATCCGAATCTGTACTGCACCACCACCGCGACGATCCACTACGGCCGCGGCGTCGCCTATGCGGCCACCGGACAGACCGAACGGGCCCACACCGAGCTCGCGGAGTTCCTCGCCGCCTACCGGCGTATCCCCGCCACGCGCTACCTGTTCAACAACACCAGCCGCGACATCCTCGCCATCGCCGAGCAGATGCTGCGCGGCGAGATCGCCTACCGGGAAGGCGATCATCAGGGCGGCTTCGCCCATCTGCGCCGCGCGATCGAACTCGACGACGCGCTGCCCTACGACGAACCGTGGGGATGGATGCAGCCCACCCGGCACGCGTACGGCGCGCTACTGCTCGAACAGGGCCAGGTCGAACAGGCAGCGCGGGTGTACGCCGCCGATCTGGGTCTGGACCCCACGCTGAGCCGGTCCAGCCAGCATCCCAACAACGTGTGGAGCCTGCACGGCTACCACGAGTGCCTTCGTCGGCTGGGCCGCGACGCCGAGGCCCTCATCATCGGCAGGCAGCTCGAGGTGGCGCTGGCCCGGGCCGATGTCGCCGTGCGGGCCTCCTGCGCCTGCCGTCTGGAGGTCGTCCATCCGTGTTGCGACGACCGATCCTGAGCAGGCCGGCGCGTAAACTCGGCCGAGTGGCCATCAGCGAGAACGACCTCGGTCAGTTGCGCAAATGTGTCGAGTTGGCCCGTGAAGCACTCGACGACGGTGACGAACCGTTCGGATCGATCCTGGTCGACAACGCCGGCACGACGGTGTTCGCCGACCGCAATCGGGTCAAGGACGGCGACGCCACCCAGCATCCCGAATTCGCCATCGCCCGTTGGGCCGCGGCACACATGAGCCCCGGCGAGCGCGCCGGCGCCACGGTGTACACCTCCGGTGAGCACTGTCCGATGTGCGCGGCCGCACATGCCTGGGTGGGTTTGGGCCGCATCGTCTACGCCACGTCCTCGGCCCAGTTGAGCCGGTGGTTGTCGGAATGGAAAGTGGCGGCTGCGCCGGTCGCTGCGCTGCCGATCACGACGGTGGCTCCCGGCATCGAAGTGGACGGGCCGGCCGACGAACTCGTCGCACCGATGAAGGACCTCTACGCGGCGAAGTTCCGTGTCTGAACCGCAGTGGGTGGCGCACGCCATCTGGTGGCACGTCTATCCACTGGGCTTCGTCGGTGCGTTTCCGGCCGAGCCGCCGCCGACATCCGACGAACACCGGCTGCGGCGGATCGTCGGCTGGCTGGATCATGCCGTGCAGCTCGGCGCCTCCGGCATTGCACTCGGTCCGATCTTCGCGTCCCGAACCCACGGCTACGACACCACCGACCACTTCCGCATCGACCCGCGCCTTGGCGACGACGACGATTTCGACCACCTGGTGGCCGAGGCCCGCGACCGTGGTCTGCGCATCCTGCTCGACGGGGTGTTCAACCACGTGGGCACCGACTTCGCCCGCTACCGCGAAGCGCTCGACGGCGGACCGGACCATCCGTCTTCCGCGTGGTTTCGCCGTCGCCCCAACACCTCTCGATTCGACACCTTCGAAGGCCACGACGAGCTGATCGCGTTGAACCACGACAACGCCGAGGTGGTGGATTACACCGCGGCCGTCCTCGCGCACTGGCTCGACCGCGGTGCCGACGGCTGGCGCCTCGACGCCGCCTATGCGGTGCCCGACCGGTTCTGGGCACGGGTCCTGCCGTCGGTGCGCCAGAAGTTTCCGCACGCCTGGTTCGTCGGTGAGGTGATCCACGGTGACTACACCGCGACCGTGCAGGCGTCCACGGTCGATTCGGTGACCCAGTACGAGCTCTGGAAGGCCATCTGGAGCAGCCTCAATGACGAAAACTTCCACGAACTGGACTGGGCGCTCAAGCGGCACAACGACTTTCTGGACACGTTCGTTCCGTTGACCTTCATCGGCAACCACGACGTGACCCGGATCGCCAGCCAGCTGCAGAACCCCACACACGTCGAACATGCGCTCGCGGTGTTGCTGACCACCGGCGGGACCCCCAGCATCTACGCCGGTGACGAATCGGCCTACCGCGGCGTGAAAGAGCAGCGGCGCGGCGGTGACGATGCGGTCAGACCCGAATTCATTGCTCCCCCCGCGGATTCCGATGCCCTACGGCTGCACCGGCACCTGATCGGGCTGCGTCGTCGCCACCCGTGGCTGCACACCGCGACCACCTCACCGTTGTTGCTGACCAACTCGCACTACGTGTACCGGACCAGTGCCGGCGCCGAGTCCCTGATCGTCGCCCTCAATGTCGGCGATACGACGTTGAGGTTGTCGTTGCCCGATCTCGGTGTGCCGTCAGGTGTCGTCATCGCCGGTTCCGGCGCGCCACCGCAGGACGAGATCGGCCAAACGGACGTCGGCCCGCACGGTTGGTTGATCATCCAGCCGCACTGAGCAATTCGACGGTCAGCGGATCAGGTTCACCACCGTAGAACTTGTCCAGCAACGATTCGAAGTCGGCATTGTCCTCGGTGACCGCGGTGAACAACGTCATCGACGACCGCACCTTGAGGTCATCGGGGTGGCCGAACACCTCCCGCGCGGTCCGCCCGTCGATCTGTGCCACCAGCCGGGCACACTCCCGCAGCCGCGGACCCAGTGTCGGGTGGGCCAGATACGCGCTCGCCTCGTCAACAGAGGCAATCCCGTAGTGATGGGCCGTGGAACTGTGGCCCAAACCGCGCAATTGCGGAAAGACGAACCAGATCCAATGGCTGCGCTTGCGGCCGTCCCGCAACTCCCCCACGACCTGTGAATACACCCGATCTTGAGCCGTGACGAACCGGGCGAGGTCATACGGGTCATCGCCGACCATGCCGCCAATATCGCATACCCGCGTTATGTTTGGTTTCAATGTCTATTTTTGAGAAGGCAGCGTCTGAGCGAGCAGCGTCCGAGCCGGTAGCTTCCGCTCAGACCGAGTTCTCCTCGAAATTCCGCCGGCGCAGCACCCTGTCCCGCATCAGCATTCAGTCCAAGCTCCTGGCGATGTTGCTGATCACCAGCATGCTTTCGGCGGCAGTGGTCGGTGTCATCGGCTACCAGTCGGGCCGGAGCTCGCTGCGCGACTCGGTGTTCGACCGGCTGACCGAGACCAGGGCCGCACAGGCACGGCAGCTGGAGTCCGAGTACCGCTACCTGAGGAACTCGCTGGTGGTGTACACCCGGGGAGCCACAGCGGCCGAGGCCACGGCGGCGTTTACGACGGCGTTCGACCAGCTGCGCACAGACCCGGTGACGCCCGAGGAGCAGAAAGCCGTCTCCGGCTACTACCGCAAGCGCTTCTCCCGGAGCACCGACACCGCCTCGGGCAACCAGATCGACGTCGCGGCGCTGATCCCGACATCGAACGCCCAGATCCATCTGCAGGCCGCCTACACCGCGCCGTTCGACGACCGAGCCACGGCGATCACGATCGACGACGCGCGCGACGGCAGCGACTGGTCGGCGGCCAACGCCCGGTTCAACGACTACTTCCGCACGATCGTGACCCGATTCGGGTTCGAGGACGCCTTGCTTCTCGACACCCGCGGCAACGTGGTCTACAGCGCCTACAAGGGGCCCGACCTGGGTACCAACATCTTCCACGGACCGTACAAGAGCACAGCCCTGACACGGACATACCAGCAGGCGATCGAGTCCAACGCCCTCGACTACATCGGCGTCACCGACTTCGGCGCCTATCTGCCCGCGAACGGCCCCACCGCCTGGATGGTCGCCCCGATCCGTACGGGAGACCGCGTGGCCGGCGTCCTGGCCCTGCAGTTCCCGATTCGCGGGGTGAACCGAATAATGACCGCGGGCAGCAAGTGGGAGCGGGTCGGCATGGGTGAGACCGGCGAGTCCTACCTGGTCGGCCCGGACGGGCTGATGCGGTCGAACTCGAGACTGTTCATCGAAGACCCCGAACGCTTCGAACACGAGGTGATCCAGGCGGGAACGGCCCCCGATGTCGCCGAAAAGTCCATTCGCCAGGGCGGCACGACGATGGTGCAACCGGTGGCCAACCAGGCGTCCCGGCTGGCACAGCGCGGCCAATCGGGCACCCTCGTCGATATCGACTATCTGGGTAACGAGACCCTGATGTCCTATGCCCCGGTGCAGTTGCAAGGACTGGACTGGGTGGTGGTGGCCAAGATCGACACCGCCGAGGCCTTCGCCCCGGTCACGTCGTTCACCCGCACCCTGGTGCTGTCCACCGTGGCCATCATCCTGGTGGTGTGTGTCGCCGCGATTCTGTTGGCACGGTTCTTCGTACGCCCGCTGCGCCGCCTGGAAGCCGGGGCCCACCAGATCAGCTCCGGCGAGCTGGGGGTATCCCTGCCGGTCCTGTCCCGCGACGAATTCGGCGACCTGACAATCGCATTCAACGAGATGAGCCGAAATCTGCGGATCAAGGAGGACCTGCTCGAGGAACAGCGGCACGAGAACGACCGGCTGCTGCTGTCGATGATGCCCGAGCCGGTGGTCCAGCGGTACCGCGACGGCGAGGAGAACATCGCCCAGGACCACCAGAACGTCACCGTCGTCTTCGCCGACCTGCTCGGGCTCGAGGAGCTGTCAGCCGATCTGTGCGCCGACGACCTGCTGGCGATGGTCAACAATCTGATCCGCGAATTCGACTCGGCAGCAGAGAATCTCGGTGTCGAACCGGTCCGCACGTTGCACAACGGCTATCTGGCCAGCTGCGGGTTGACGGTGCCCCGACTCGACAACATCCGCCGCACTGTGGACTTCACCGTCGAGATGCAGCGCGTCGTCGACCGGTATCGCAACGAGTCCGGGTACGACGTACGGCTGCGGGCCGGTATCGACACCGGCACCGTGGGCAGCGGCCTGATCGGCCGATCCAACCTGGCCTATGACATGTGGGGATCCGCGGTCGATCTCGCCTACCAGGTGCAGAGCGGGGCACCCCAGGCCGGCGTGTACGTCACCGACCGGGTACGTGAGGCCACCCAGGACGCCCGGCAGTACACCGCCGTGGGATCGGTGACAGTCAACGACGTCGAAGTGCCGATCTGGCGATTGGCGGACCGTCAGTCATGAGAAGTGTGCTGGACACCGACTGGTTCTACTGGGCGTTGACGGTGGCCATCGGGCTGCCGGTCGGCCTGGTGGTGCTCACCGAACTGCACAACGCCCTGACCCGACGCGGCAGCTACCTGGCCCGGCCGATCGGCCTGCTACGCAACTACATTCTCCCGCTGGCCGCACTGCTGATCCTGCTGATCAAAGGTGGCGAGATCTCGGCAGAGACCACTCCCGTCCGTGTCGTTGCCACCGTCCTCGGTCTCGTGGTGATGATCCTGCTGCTGTCCGGTCTCAACGCGACCCTGTTCCAGGGCGCGCCAGAAGGCAGCTGGCGCAAGCGGATTCCGTCGATCTTCCTCGATGTGGCCCGGTTCGCGCTGATCGCCGTCGGGGTCGGCATGATCTTCGCGTACGTCTGGGGCGCCAACGTCGGCGGACTGTTCACCGCACTCGGGGTGAGCTCCATCGTGCTGGGCCTGGCCTTGCAGAACTCGGTGGGCCAGATCATCTCCGGTCTACTCCTGCTGTTCGAGCAGCCGTTCGAGCTCGGCGACTGGCTGGACACCCCCTCGGCGCGCGGACGTGTGGTCGAAGTCAACTGGCGCGCCACCCACATCGACACGGGCAGCGGCATGCAGGTGATGCCCAACTCGGTGCTGGCCGGCGCCTCGTTCACCAACCTGAGCCGCCCGGCCTCGTCGCATTCCATCTCGGTCACCACGGTGTTCGGCACGTCAGACTCCCCCGACGAAGTATGCCGACTCCTCACCCAGATCGGCAGTCGGCTGCCACAGCGGCGGCCCGGCGCCGCGCCCACCTCAGTAGCGTTGGGCCGCAATGAATATCGAACGTCGATACCACTGCGCTCACCGGTGGACGACGGCGCGGCCCGATCAACGTTTCTTCGCTGGGTCTGGTACGCGGCAAGGCGGGCCGAGTTGCATCTGGATCAGGCAGTCGACGATTTCAGCACCCCGGAACGGATGGACAAGGCAGTACGCGAGATTGCGCCGGCGCTGCGGTTGAGTTACACCGAACAGCAGGATCTGCTCACGCATTGCCGCCTGAGCCGGTTCGGCGCCGGTGAACAGGTGCAGTTCGCCGGGGAGGTCCCGAGCCGAATGAGTTTCATCGTCGAGGGCCGGATTCAGATGACGGTTGCCAGCCGAGACGGCTCGATCGCACCGGTACGCACACTCGGCAGCGGCGACTTCCTCGGCCAGTCGACGTTGATCCGCCAGAAGGCACTCGCGGACGGCCATGCCACCGTGGAAACCACACTCCTACAGGTGGAGCGCGAGTTCCTGGAGCGGCTGGTATTGCGGAATCCGTTGCTGCTTCAGGACATCAGCCGAATGATCGAGGAGCGTCGATCAACTGCTCAGCAGGTGTCGACCGCCGGCCCGCGGCCGGCTACGGTCTCGGCGCCGAGTTCCAATCGTTAGCCAACCGCGATCTGGTCGCACGGCGCTGTTACGGGTGTGACTGGTGTGGCCCGTGATTCACTTTGCTTACAAAGCGACGGCAAACGCTTGTGGCGAAGAAAGGTGGGTTGGTTGCCGTTATGAAGTTCCTCAGAAACATGCGTGGCACAGCGGAGTCTGCGCCGAAGATGTGGCTGCGCCGGTTGATGGTTGGAGCCGTTACGGCACTGGCCCTGCCCGGATTGGTCGGGCTCGTCGGCGGGTCGGCCAGCGCCGGCGCGTTCTCCCGGCCGGGGTTGCCGGTGGAGTATCTCGACGTGTTCTCCCCGTCGATGAACCGCGATATCCGCGTGCAGTTCCAGGGCGGCGGACCACATGCGGTCTACCTGCTCGACGGCCTGCGGGCGCAGGACGATTACAACGGCTGGGACATCAACACACCGGCATTCGAGTGGTACAACGATTCCGGCCTGTCGGTGGTCATGCCGGTCGGCGGGCAGTCGAGCTTCTACACCGACTGGTACCAGCCGTCGAAAGGCAATGGCCAGGACTACACGTACAAGTGGGAGACCTTCCTGACCCAGGAACTGCCCACCTGGCTGGCCGCCAACCGAGGTGTCTCCCAGACCGGTAACGCGGTCGTCGGCCTGTCGATGGCGGGCAGTGCCGCACTGACCTACGCGATCTACCACCCGCAGCAGTTCATCTATGCCGGAACACTTTCGGGCTTCTTGAACCCGTCCGAAGGCTGGTGGCCGATGCTGATCGGTCTGGCGATGAATGATGCGGGCGGGTACAACGCCGAGAGCATGTGGGGCCCGTCGACCGATCCGGCCTGGAAGCGCAACGACCCGATGGTCAACATCAACCAGCTGGTCGCCAACAACACCCGCGTCTGGATTTACTGCGGTACCGGCACCCCGTCCGATCTCGACGCCGGCACCAACGGCGGCAATCTGATGGCGGCGCAGTTCCTCGAAGGTCTCACGCTGCGGACCAACATCACGTTCCGGGACAACTACATTGCGGCCGGCGGCACCAACGGGGTGTTCAACTTCCCCGCCAACGGCACCCACTCCTGGGGCTACTGGGGCCAACAGCTGCAGCAGATGAAGCCCGACATCCAACGGGTGCTCGGCGCACAGTCGGCCACCTAGATCCATCACCACAGGGAGCCTGCCGTAACCCCCAGCGGCAGGCTCTCTGCTGTGTGCGGGAGTAGTTTGTGGAGGATGGTCGAGACCTCGTCGACACCCACGGCGAACGCTCGGATGCTAGGCGGGGTTGCCGCCGCCGCGGTGGCGCTCGGCGTGGCGCAACTCGTCGGCATCGGGTTCTCGCCGCAGGCCGATCCACGCGACGCGGTCGGCGCGGCGATCGTCGACCTCACACCGGGGCCGGTCAAAGAGTGGGCAATTCAGACCCTCGGCACGTTGGACAAACTGTTTCTGTCCGTGGTCGTGCTGGTGGTGATCGCCACCGTCGCCGCCCTCGCCGCGACCTACGAAACCCGCCGCCGGCCGGTGGGCAGCGCGATCTTCGTCGTCGCCGGAATCCTCGGATGCGCGGCCGTGCTCTCGCGGCCGGACTCGTCTGCGCTCGACGTGGTGCCCACGGTGATCGGCACCGCGGCCGGCGTGGCCGCGCTGCGGTGGCTTGCCGGCCGGCTGTGGACTGAACCGGCCGGCTCCCCCGGCTCCCCCGACGACGTCGACGACGTCGACGCCGGCCGGCGCGGCTGGCTGATCACCGCCGGGTTGCTCGGTGTCGGCATTGCCGGCGGAATCGTCGGCACCGTGATCGGCAGGCTGGCCAGTTCGGTGGCGGCAGAACGTGACAGCGCGGTGATCCCGACTCCGCGCGTACCGGCTCGGCCGGTCCCGGCAGAGGTCCAACCCGCCGGGGTGACCCTGCCGAGTTTCCTCACCGACAACGCCGACTTCTACCGGGTGGACGTCGCCCTGAGCGTCCCGCAGCTCAGCCGTCAGGATTGGCGGCTGCACATCCACGGCATGGTGGACCGCGAAGTCACCTATAGTTTCGCCGACCTGGACCGGTTCGAGGCCGTCGAAAAGGTCATCACGCTGACGTGTGTATCGAATCCCGTTGGTGGAGACCTGATCTCGAACGGCGTGTGGACCGGCTACCGCCTGACCGACCTGTTGGACGAGGCCGGAGTTCACCCCGACGCAGACATGCTGCTGTCGACGTCGGTCGACGGCTTCACCGTCGGCACCCCGGTGCAGGCCCTCACCGACGGGCGCGACGCCCTGCTCGCGGTGGGCCTCAACGGCCGGCCGCTACCGGTCGAACATGGTTATCCGGCCCGGCTGGTGGTGGCCGGCCTCTACGGTTACGTGTCTGCCACCAAGTGGGTCACCGACTTGGAACTCACCCGGTTCGACCGGGCCGAGGCGTATTGGACCAGGCAGGGCTGGGCGCCGCGGGGCCCGATCAAGACCGAGTCCCGCATCGACGTGCCGAGACCGCGGCAGAAGGTGCCGGCCGGACCGACGACCTTCGGTGGTGTCGCCTGGGCACAGAATCGCGGCGTGCGCGCCGTCGAGGTCCGCATCGACGACGGCCCATGGGTCCCGGCCCATCTGGGTGCGGCGTACTCCGATCAGACGTGGCGGCTGTGGAGCCTGCCGTGGCAGGCGAGCGACCCGGGCGACCACACGATCACGGTGCGCGCCATCGACAACACCGGCGTGGTCCAGACCGCGCAGGAAGCGCCGCCGGTGCCCGACGGGGCGACCGGTTGGCATTCGGTGACGTTCACCGTGGCTTAACGCCTGAGTCTGCGCCAGCTGACGACCGCGACCACGACACCGATCACCGCGGTGATCGGACCGATGATCGACCAGGTGGTGGTGTTGCTCATCGGGCTGCCCTGCAGCACACCGAATCCTTGCAGGGCCCAGATTGCCCCGAACAACGCCACGATCACACCGATCGCAAGCGTCACGATGAATCCCCGGTTCATGGAGTCGGATGCTACGCGCCGGTGGTCGCGTTCACCCACGGCGAACCCGTCCGCCAGTCGAACCGGGAACAAACCCATCACCGACAAGGTTGAGCGCATCAGACTGAACTTTGGAGGTTCGATGCCTGAACACACAACGCCGAATGCGTTGCCGGTCCTGTTCCTGAGCGAGCCGATCGTGCTGCCCGGAATGGTGGTGCCCGTCGAACTCGACGACGCCGCCCGCACCGCGGTGGCCGCAGCCCAGGCCAGCGAGGCCGGGAAACTGCTGATCGCCCCGCGGTTGGACGACCGGTACCCCACCCACGGTGTGATCGCCTCGATCGTGCAGACCGGTCGCATGCCCGGCGGCGTGGAAGCCGCCGTCGTCCGTGGTGAACGCCGTGCCCACATCGGGTCCGGCACCACCGGCCCCGGCACCGCGCTGTGGGTCGAGGTCGACGAGGTCGCCGATATCGAGTCGAGCGATGCCACCTTGGCCTTGGCAGCCGAGTACAAGAAGCTGCTGCTGGCCATGCTGCAGCGTCGCGAGGCGTGGCAGATCGTGGACGTGGTCAACAAGATCACCGATCCCTCGGCCCTGGCCGACACGGCCGGGTACGCCTCATATCTGACCGACGTGCAGAAGCGCGAGCTGTTGGAGACCGAAGACGTCGGCCGTCGCCTGAGCCTGCTCGTGGAATGGACCGGCGAACACCTGGCCGAGGTCGAGGTGAACGACAAGATCGCCGAGGACGTCCGGGCCGGCATGGACAAACAGCAGAAGGAATTCCTGCTGCGCCAGCAACTGGCCGCGATCCGCAAGGAGCTCGGCGAGTTGGGACCTGATGGCCAGGAAGGAGAAGCGGATTACCGGGCCCGCGTCGAGGCTGCCGATCTGCCCGAGAAGGTCCGGGAAGCGGCGCTTCGTGAGGTCGGCAAGCTGGAACGCTCCAGCGAGCAGAGCCCCGAAGGCGGCTGGATCCGCACCTGGCTCGACACTGTCCTGGACCTGCCGTGGAACGAGCGCACCGAGGACTCGACCGACCTCAAGGGAGCGCGGGAAATTCTGGACGCCGACCACCATGGGCTGGACGACGTCAAAGACCGCATCGTCGAGTACCTGGCCGTGCGGGCTCGTCGCGCCCAACGGGGCCTGGCCGTCGTCGGCGGTCGCGGATCGGGCGCGGTGATGGTGCTGACCGGTCCACCTGGGGTCGGCAAGACCTCGCTGGGCGAGTCCGTGGCGCGGGCGCTGGGCCGAAAATTTGTGCGCGTCGCCCTGGGCGGTGTGCGCGACGAGGCCGAGATCCGCGGTCACCGGCGCACCTACGTCGGTGCGCTGCCGGGTCGCATCGTGCGGGCCATCGGCGAGGCGGGTTCGATGAATCCCGTTGTGCTGCTGGACGAGATCGACAAGGTGGGTTCGGATTACCGGGGCGATCCGTCGGCCGCGCTGCTGGAGGTGCTGGACCCGGCGCAGAACCACACGTTCCGGGACCATTACCTTGATCTGGATCTGGACCTGTCCGACGTGGTGTTCCTGGCGACGGCCAACGTCATCGAGAACATCCCGTCCGCCCTGCTGGACCGGATGGAGCTGGTGCAGATCGACGGCTACACCGAGGACGACAAGGTCGCCATCGCGCGGGACTATTTGTTGCCACGGCAGGCCGAGAAAGCGGCGTTGACCGACTCCGAGGTGACGGTGACGGACGCGGCCCTGCGCAAGATCGCCGCGGACTACACCCGCGAGCCGGGTGTGCGGCAGTTCGAACGGCTGCTGGCCAAGGCACTGCGCAAGGTCACCACGAAGCTCGACTCGACGTCGGCTCCGATCACGATCGATGAGCCGGATCTGGTCGGATACCTGGGCCGTCCCAGGTTCACCCCCGAATCCGACGAACGCACCGCGGTGCCGGGGGTGGCGACCGGTCTGGCCGTCACCGGCCTGGGTGGCGATGTGCTCTACATCGAGGCCAGCGCGAACGACGGTGAAGCCGGACTGGCGCTCACCGGTCAGCTGGGTGACGTGATGAAGGAATCGGCGCAGATCGCGCTGTCCTACGTGCGCGCCCACGCCGAGCAGTTGGGCGTCGACCCGAAAGCGCTGGACCGCCGCATCCACGTGCACGTGCCGGCCGGCGCGGTGCCCAAGGACGGCCCGTCGGCCGGCGTCACGATGGTCACCGCCCTGGTGTCGATGGCCACCGGACGGCAGGTCCGCGGCGACGTCGGGATGACCGGCGAGGTCACCCTCAACGGCCGGGCGCTACCGATCGGCGGGGTCAAGCAGAAGCTGCTGGCCGCGCAGCGGGCCGGGCTGAAGACGGTGTTCATCCCGGCGCGCAACGAGCCCGATCTGGACGACGTCCCGGCCGAGGTGCTCGACGCCCTGGAGGTCAAACCGATGACCGACGTGGCCGACATCGTCGCCGAGGCGCTCGAGCCGATCCAAGAGGCGGCATCGGTCGCCGCGTAGGTGGGTATCCCGTCTGCAACCAACGGCGGGGAGGGACGATGGACGACACTGAACTCGATCAATGGGATCCGATCGTCACCCGGCAGGCGGAGTCGGTGGCCGCCCCGATCGCCAAATGGTGGTTTCGTTCCGAGGTCCGTGGCCTGGAGAACATTCCAGGCCACGGCGGGGCGCTCGTGGTCGCCAATCACTCCGGCGGGATGCTGACTCCTGACGTCCTGGTCTTCGCCCCGGCGTTCTACCGGCATTTCGGATATGGCCGCCCGCTCTACACCCTGGCCCACTACGGCGTGCTGCTCGGACCGACCGGCACACTGTTCCGGCGGCTCGGGGTGATCCACGCCAGCCGCGAGAACGCCGCGGCCGCCCTGCACTCGGGCGCGGTTGTGCTGGTGTTCCCCGGCGGCGATTACGACGCCTACCGGCCGAGCGCCGAGGCCAACACGATCGACTTCAACGGCCGCACCGGCTACGTGCGCACCGCGCTCGCGGTCGGCGTCCCGATCGTGCCGACGGTGTCGATCGGGGCCCAGGAAAGCCAGTTGTTCCTCACCCGGGGCAATTGGCTGGCCAAGCGGCTGGGCCTGCCCCGCTTTCGGCTGGAGATCCTGCCGGTGAGCGTCGGCCTGCCGTTCGGGCTCAGCGTCATCGTGCCGCCCAACCTGCCGCTGCCCACCACGGTCGTCACCGAGGTCCTGCCGCCCATCGACATCACGGCCCGCTTCGGCTCCGACCCCGATGTCGCCGAGGTCGACGCGCACATCCGCGGGGTGATGCAGACCGCGCTGGATCGACTGGCGGCGAAACGGCGGTTCCCGGTGCTGGGCTGAGGCCGGGCGCATGGAATCCTGTCGGGCGTGACGTCAGAAGCAACCACGGGCGAACGGCACCTGTCCCGCCAGCTGTCCAACCGGCACATCCAGCTCATCGCAATCGGTGGCGCGATCGGAACCGGCCTGTTCATGGGCTCGGGCAAGACGGTGTCGCTGGCCGGGCCCTCGGTGATCTTCGTCTACATGATCATCGGCTTCATGCTCTTCTTCGTGATGCGGGCGATGGGCGAACTGCTGTTGTCCAACCTGCATTACAAGTCGTTCGCCGACTTCGCCGCCGACCTGCTCGGCCCGTGGGCCGGCTTCTTCACCGGCTGGACGTACTGGTTCTGCTGGATCGTCACCGGCGTGGCCGACGTGGTGGCGATCTCGGGGTACGTCGCCTACTGGTGGCCCGATCTACAGCTGTGGATCCCGGCGCTGGCGACGGTGGTGGTGCTGATCGCGTTGAACCTGCCGACCGTGCGGGCGTTCGGCGAAACCGAATTCTGGTTCGCCCTGATCAAGATCATCGCCATCGTGGCGCTGATCGTCGTCGGCCTGGTGATGGTGTTCACCCACTTCGAGTCCCCCGGCGGCTCGCACGCCAGCTTCGCCAACCTGTGGAACGACGGCGGCTTCTTCCCCACCGGCCCGATGGGGTTCGTGGCCGGATTCCAGATCGCCACCTTCGCGTTCGTCGGCATCGAACTCGTCGGCACCACCGCAGCCGAGGCCAAGAACCCCGAACGCAACCTGCCCAAGGCGATCAACTCGATCCCCGTGCGCGTCATGCTGTTCTACGTCGCGGCCCTGATCGTCATCATCTCGGTCACGCCGTGGCGGATGATCGACCCGCAGCACAGCCCGTTCGTGGCGATGTTCACGCTCGCCGGCCTCGGCATCGCTGCCTCGGTCGTCAATTTCGTGGTGCTGACCTCGGCAGCGTCGTCGGCCAACTCCGGCATCTATTCCACCTCGCGGATGGTCTACGGTCTGGCCGCCGAGGGGGACGCCCCGACCCCGTTCGGCCGGCTCACCAACCGGCGCGTGCCGGCCAACGCGCTGTTCCTGTCCGGGGTGTTCCTGCTGTCGGGTGTGGTGATGGTGGCCGTCGGCGATTCGATCATCGAAGCCTTCACGATCGTCACCACCATCTCGTCGCTGTGCTTCATGTTCGTGTGGACGATCATCCTGTCCAGCTACCTCGTCTACCGCAAACGCCGGCCGCACCTGCACGAGACGTCGAAGTTCAAGATGCCCGGCGGTGTCGCGATGTGCTACGTCGTCCTGGGGTTCTTCGTCTTCCTGATCGTGGCCTTCACGCTCAAGGAAGACACCAGGCAGGCCCTGCTGGTCACCCCGATCTGGTTCATCGTGCTCGCGGTCGCCTGGGCTGTGCTGCGCCGCCGGCCCAGGCATCTCGCCCGCGAAGCCGCGTTCCGTGCCGATCTGGAGTCCCCGGATTCCGACTAAGGTGATCCCATGGTGGATCTTGGTGATCTCAAGCGTCGCATCGTCCACGGCGCCCAGCGCCTCGTCGTCAACCCGGTGGGCCGGCAACTACCCATCACCATGCTGGAGACCACCGGCCGCAAGACCGGCCAACCGCGGCGCACCGCCGTCGGTGGCCGGGTCGTCGACGGACAGTTCTGGATGGTCTCCGAACACGGCGACCGCGCGCACTACGTACTGAACATCAAGGCGAATCCCGCTGTGCGGGTACGGATCAACGGCACCTGGCGCACCGGCACGGCGCACCTGCTGCCCGACGACGACCCGGTCGCCCGATTGAGAGAACTACCGGCGCTCAACAGCGCGGTGGTTCGGGTCATGGGCAGCGACCTGCTCACCATCCGGATCGACCTCGACTGATGCCTGTTTCGCCATAACGGCCGAGAATGGCCGTTAACATAGGGGCTGCCTGACAACGACGGGGGCCCAACGAATGTTGACCGCAGTACGCAAGATCCTCGAGTTCCAGATGACGATCGCGGAGTGGATCGGTACGGCGATCATCCTCGCCGTCCCCTATCTGCTGATCGGCCTGATCTGGTCGCTCACCCATACCAGCCACCTGGCCGGTATGCACGGCGCCGATGCGGTGGTGTCCTTCCTGGGCTCCATCGTGTCGTGGCCAGTGCTGCTGTTCACCAACGTGTGCATGAGCTGAGGAGGAACGGCGAATGCCTGTCGAGAACCGGATCTCGGTCACCCGGCGCACCGCGCGGTGGTCCGAGCACGACGTCACCATCGCCGACGCGATGGACCTGTGGGGCTTCGCGGCCGGCGCAGCCAACGTGATCATGCAACTGTCCCGGCCCGGCGTCGGTTACGGGGTCGTGGAGAGCACCGTGGATTCCGGCAACCTGCTCAAGCACCCGTGGAAACGGGCGCGCACCACGCTCAGCTATCTGGCCGTGGCCATCCTCGGCACTCCCGGGGACCGGGCCGCCTTCCGCGATGCCGTCGACGTGGCCCACCGCCAGGTCCGGTCCGGGCCGTCAAGTCCCGTGCCCTACAACGCTTTTGACCGCGACCTACAACTGTGGGTGGCAGCCTGCCTGTTCGTCGGCTTGGAAGACGTCTATCAACTGCTGCGTGGCGAGATGACCGAGGTCCAGGCCGAGCAGTTCTACCACTCGGCGGCCACCCTGGGCACCACGTTGCAGGTCAGTCCCGAGCAGTGGCCGGCGACCCGGGCGGAATTCGACACCTACTGGGATCAGGCCTGCGCGCAGGTCGCCATGGACGACGTCGTCCGGCAGTACTTGCACGATCTCGTGAACCTGCGGATGATCACCCCGCTGCTGCGAATTCCCTTCCGGCCACTGCTGAAATTCCTCACCGCGGGGTTCTTGGCGCCAGTGTTCCGCGATGCCGTCGGCTTCACGTGGGGTCCGGGCCGGCAACAACTGTTCGAGTGGCTCTTTCTTCTCGTGGCTTTCGGCAACCGGTTCCTGCCGGTGTTCATCCGCCAGGGCGGCAGCTACCTGTTGCTGGCCGACGTGCGCCGACGGGTGGCGGCCGACAAGGCACTGATCTGATGACCCGGCTGCGCCGGATTTTGAGCTACCAGGCCAGCGTCGAGCAGGTGCTGGAGACGTTGATGTGGCTGTCGCTGCCCTATCTCACGATCGGCCTGGTGTTCACGTTCTTTCATCCCGAGCAGGTACAGCTGATCGAAACGAGCCTGCTGACCAAGTTCCCGGCCGGCGCCGACCTGGTCGCGTTCGGCCAGGTGACCTTGCTGTGGCCGTTCCTGTTACTCGGCGCCGACATCTGCATCGCGGCGTGAGCGCCCGCTAGGGTCTTGCCTCGTGAAGGCCTGCCTCGTCGTCTGTGCACTCTTCGGCGCCGCCGCGCTTGCCGGCTGCGCTTCGGAAACCGTCATCAACACCGACGATGCCGCACCGCCCCCGGCGGTGAGCACCACGGCGGCGCCACCGGTGTTCAGCACCGCGCACCTGGTCAACGCGGCCGACTACGCGCTCGAGGTCGACGGCCGCAAAGGCTATTACTTCAGCACCCCCAGCGGGCGGTGGCGCTGCGCGATCCTGCCCCGAGACCGCGCCGGTTGCCAGCAGGCGAACGGCACGTCGGCCATCGGGGTGACCGGGGCGCCCACGGAGGTGCCCGACCCGACCGGCGGCACCGCCGTACCGAACGCCCTCGTCCTCGGCCAGGACACCGACGCCTATTTCGCGGCCCTGACCGAGCCGGACTTCGCCCAAAGCGAGGCCGTGGTGCTGCCGTTCGGCAAGGTGTTGGCAGTGGCCGGGTTTCGGTGCAATGTCCAGGAGCAGTCCGGGGTGTCGTGCGTGCGGGAGTTGACCGGCCGAGGTTTCACCTTCTCCGCCGAGGGCTACACCCAGCACTACACAGACGTCCCCTAGCGATGGCAGATGATCAGGATCGGCACCTCGGGTTGGTCATACGACCACTGGACCGGGGTGCTCTATCCACGCGGGACCCCCGCGAAGGCGAGGCTGGGCCTCTACGTCGGCGAGTTCGACACCGTGGAGCTCAACGGCAGCTTCTACCGCTGGCCCGCTGACACCACGTTCACCGGCTGGCGCGATCAGCTACCCGACGGCTTCACGATGTCGGTCAAGGCCCACCGGGGCCTGACCCACTTTCGGCGGCTGCGCTCACCGGAACCCTGGACGCCGCGGTTCGAGCAGTACTGGCACCTGCTCGGGGACCACAACGAGGCCCTGCTGGTGCAGCTGCACCCGGCGATCGAACGCGACGACGAACTGCTCGACGCCTTCCTGGCGCAGCTGCCCCGCCACATCCGGGTGGCGATGGAATTGCGTCACCCGTCCTGGCACGATCCCGCCGTGTTCGCGGTGTTGGAGCGTCACCACGCCGCCTATGTGGTGATGAGCGGACCGGGACTGGTGTGCCGGCCGGTGGCCACCGCCGAACTGGTGTATGTCCGTATGCACGGTCCGGGCGACGTACAACACCACATGTACGCCGAGCCCTACTCCGACGACGAACTTGCCCAGTGGGCGCAACAGATTCTGCGGTGGGACCGCGACGGTCACCGCGTCGTCGTGTACTTCAACAACGATCTGGGTGGTCACGCCGTACGCAATGCTCGAAAACTCAAGCAGTTGGTGTCGGGCGAGTACGCTGAATCGACATGACGACGTCGCCCACATTCGTGATCGTCGGTGGCGGCCTATCCGGCGCCAAGGCCGCTGAAGCACTGCGCGACAACGACTTTGACGGCCACGTCGTGTTGTTCGCCGCTGAGGATCACCTGCCGTACGAGCGCCCACCGCTGTCCAAGGAATACCTGGCCGGCACAAAGACCCTCGACGACTTCACCGTCGACACCCGCGCCTGGTACCGCGACCACAACGTCGACCTGAGATTGGGCACCGAGGTCACCGCCGTCAACGCCGCCGAGCACACCGTGGCGTTGCCCGACGGGACCACCGTCGGCTACGACAAACTGCTGCTGGCCACCGGGTCGGCCTCCCGGCGTCCACCGATTCCCGGTGCGGACGCGGCCGGGGTGCACTATCTGCGCACGATCGACGAGGCCGTGGCACTGAGCGCGGCGTTGACCCCGGGCGCGACGCTGGCCGTCGTGGGCGCCGGATGGATCGGGCTGGAGGTCACCGCCGGCGCGCGCGAGCGCGGCGTGGACGTCACCGTCGTCGAGGCGGCATCTCAACCGCTCCTGGCGGCGTTGGGCCCCGAGCTGGGCGAGGTGTTCGCGCGGCTGCACCGCGAGCACGGAGTCGACCTGCGGCTGGGCCAGTCGGTGCAGGAGATCACCAGCGCCGACGGCACCGCCACCGGACTGCGGCTCGGCGACGGATCCAGCGTCACCGCCGATGCCGTGTTGGTCGCCGTGGGCGCGGCGCCGAACATCGGGCTGGCCGAGCAGGCCGGACTGGACGTCGGTGCCGGCGGCGTGGTCGTCGACGCCGGTCTGCGCACCAGCGACCCGGACATCTTCGCCGTCGGAGACATCGCCGCCGCGCAGCATCCGCTGTTCGGGGTGCGGATCCGCACCGAACACTGGGCCAACGCGCTCAAACAGCCCGCGGTGGCGGCCGCGGGGATGTTGGGCCGAAGCGTCGAATACTCAGAGCTGCCCTATTTCTTCACCGATCAGTACGACCTCGGCATGGAGTACGTCGGACATGCACCCGAATATGAGCGTGTGGTGTTCCGTGGCGACGTTGCTGGGCGGGAATTCGTCGCGTTCTGGCTCGACGCCGACAACCGTGTCCTGGCCGGGATGAACGTCAACGTGTGGGACGTCCTTGACGACGTCAAGGCAATGATCCGGGCGCGCACTGCGGTCGATCCGCAACGTATCGCCGACCCGGCACAGCCGCTGTCGGCCGGATAGCTGCGCGCCCCGCACCCGCCGGCCGGGCGAAGTCGGTGCGGCGCAACGACATTCTCGTCGGGTCGGGGGTACGCGCTAACGTGCAGGAGTCACTCGGCAGGAAGGGGATTTGACCGGTGAATGTCGCGCCCGACGAGCTGACCGGCTCCGAGCAGGCAGTCCTGCTGGTACTGATGGCCGAGTCTCGGCCGGTGCCCAACCCTGAGCTGGAACGGCTGGGGCCCAAGCTCGACAAGCCCCGCCGTGACCGGCTCAACCGGCTGGGGTTGATCGAGTCCACCGGTACCCGCCCGCTCGTCCACGAACTGACCGATGCCGGTTGGGCCCTGTGCCGGGCCCTGTTCGGCGCGGACGCGCCGCCCCGATCCACCGGACAGGGCAAGGCGTTGTACACCCTGCTTGGCGCGTTGCACCGTTATTTCGAGCAGTCCGAGCTCGTACCCGCCGACGTGTTCCTCCCGGCCGAGCCGGAGTCGCCCGAGCCGGAGTCGCCCGAGCCGGTTGCCGCCGACCCGGAGGTCCGGCTGCGAACCGCCTACACCGGGCTCGCTGCCCGGCCGGGCGGCTGGGTGAGCCTGCTGCGCCTGCGCCAGGCCGTCCCCGAGCTGCCCCGTCCCACCGTCGACGCCGCGCTGATCAGCCTCTACCAGCAACCCGGCGTCAGCCTGATCCCCGAGGAGAACCAGAAGGTGCTCACCCCTGCCGATCGCGACGCCGCAGTGGAAATAGGTAACCAGGACAAACACCTGATCGCGATCGAGTCCTGATGGAACTCTCACACCGCGAAGCGCTCAGCGCGCTTCGCCTGACTTGGGCGCCCACCGCCGACGACCTGTGGCATTCACAGGGCGCGCTGCATGTCCGCGGCCTGCACGACCGGGCGATGTCCGATGTCATGGCCGCGTTCGGGGATGCCGAACGGGAAACCGACTCCAGCCCATTGGGTGTGGTGGTGCGCGGTCCGGCCGGCTCCGGCAAGACCCACCTGCTCGGCCAGGTACGCGAACAGATCCAGACCGGCGGCGGCTACTTCTTCCTCGTCGAACTGCTCGACGCGGCCGGCTTCTGGCAGTCCACCCGGGCCGGCATCCTGGAAAGCCTGGGCCGCCCCGGCAGTGAGCGTGAGACCCAACTCAAAGACCTGTTGTGGGAGCTGTCCTCGGTGGCCCACATCTCCCGGGCCAACCGCCGGGCAGTGATCGGCGACGACGACCTGACGCCTGAGATCCTCACCGACTTCGTCAACGCACTGCACAAGGTGCACCGGCACACCGTCCGACGCGCACACCACACGCTGCGCGCCCTGGTCCTGCTGGGCGCCGGTGACCTCGAGCTGCAGGACATCGGCGAGGCGTTCCTGACCGGCAGCAGCGCGAACGAAACCTGGGGCCTGCCGGCACCGACACTCACCGCACAGGAATCCGTGCGCGACATCTCGCGGCTCGTCGCCCTGGCCGGACCGTCGGTGCTGGCGCTGGACCAGATCGACACCTTGCTGGCCCAGTCGGTCGACCGCACCGACGGGGCCTCAGGCACCGGGGCATCGGGTGCCGGCGACCTCGAACACATCGCCCACGGCCTGATGGCGATCCGGCAGACCATGCGACGCACCGTCGGGGTGGTGGCCTGCCTTCCCGCGGCGTGGGAGGCGATCCAGGACCGGGCCACCGCCACCGTCCAGGATCGCTTCCGGACCACCGCGATGTTGCAGGGCCTGCCGACCCCGGAAGTCGGCCGCGCCATCCTGGAACGGCGTTTCACCGCCAGCTACGCAGCGATCGGTTTCACCGCGCCGTACCCGAGTTGGCCGATCCTGCCGTCAGCGTTCGACGAGGCCACCCAGTACACCCCGCGCCAACTGCTCAAGCGCGCCGACACCCACGTCCGACGCTGCCTGGACCGCGACACGATCGAGGAACTGGCTCACCTCACCGGCGAGGTGAGCCGGCCCCACGAACCCACGGGCGAGACCGTGCACGGCGACACCGGCGAAATCGACCGGCGCTTCCTCGAGTACCGCCGCCGGGCGGTCACCGTCGCCGCGCGCGACCCAGACGGCGAGGACACCACGATGCCCGGCCTGCTGTCGGCGGCCCTCGATGCGTGGATCACCGAACTCGGTGAGGCCGGGCAGGCGTTCCGTCCCGATCCGCTCCCGGGCCAACGGGTGGTGCTGCACGGCCGGCTGCGCCAGACCCTCGACGCCACCACCGACGACGAGCGGCACTGGGCATTTCGCGCCATCGCCTCGGGCAATGCCGTCGCGGTGCAGAACCGGATCCGGAAGGCGTGGGAGGCCACCGGTTTCAATCCCGACCGGCGCCAACTGTTCCTGTTGCGCAACACGCCGTGGCCGAAGGGCGCCAAGACCGCGGTGGTGATCGCTGAGTTCGAGGCGGCCGGCGGCCGGGTACTGCCGATGAGCGAAGACGACATCCGCACCATGACCGCGCTGCGCGACCTGATCGACGACAACCACCCGGACCTGCCCGAGTGGCTTCGCCGGCGCCGCCCGGCCCACGGGATCGGCTGGCTGCGCGCCGCCCTCGGTGACATCGCGGGTGATCCGCCACCAGACCGGATCACCGTCGAGGTCGAACCCGAGGTCGAAACCGGTCCGATCCGAATCAACCCACCGGTGATCGAGCATTCGGCCACCGCGGTCACCCTGGGGGTGGACAGCGCCGGCGGGCGCGCCGTATCGGTCGACCTGGCCGCGCTGCGCAAGCACACCGCGATCTTCGCCGGTTCCGGCTCGGGCAAAACCGTGCTGATCCGTCGTCTGGTCGAGGAGTGCGCGCTGCGGGGCGTGTCGTCGATCGTGCTGGATCCGAACAACGATCTGTCCCGCCTCGGTGAACCCTGGCCCGAGCCGCCCCCGGGCTGGACCCCGGCCGACGATGCGCGTGCCGACGAATACTTCGACAACACCGAGGTGGTCGTCTGGACCCCGCGCCGATCGACGGGGCGTCCGTTGTCCTTCCAGCCGCTTCCCGATTTCGCCAGCGTGATCGACGACGACGACGAGTTCTCCGACGCCGTCGAATCCGCCGTCGCCGCGCTGGAACCGCGGGCCCTGATCGCCGGCAACACCGCCAAGGCCGAACGGTCCCGGGCAGTGCTGCGCGAGGCGTTGCGGTTCTACGGCGCCGGTCCTTCGGTGAGCCTGGGCGGCTTCATCGACCTGCTGGCCAATCTGCCCATCGAGGTAAGCGCGTTGGGTGGGGCGCACAAGCTGGCCGCGGAACTGGCCCAGAACCTGCGTGCGGCCACCGTGAACGACCCGCTGTTCGGCGGGGCCGGCACCGCCGCCGATCCCGGGACGCTGTTGACCCCATCGCCCGGCCACCGGGCCCGGGTGTCGGTGATCAGCATGGTCGGGCTCACCAACGACCAGCAGCGCGAAGGATTCGTCAACCAGCTTCAGATGGCGCTGTTCGCCTGGATCAAGCGCAACCCGGCCGGCGACCGCCCGCTGGGCGGGCTGTTGGTGATGGACGAGGCGCAGAACTTCGCCCCGTCCGGCCATCTCACCGCGTGCACACACAGCACCCTGGCGCTGTCCGCGCAGGCCCGCAAGTACGGGCTGGGACTGGTGTTCGCCACGCAGTCCCCCCGCGGTCTGCACAACCACATCCCCGGCAACGCCACCACACAGTTCTACGGCCTGCTGAACTCCCCCGCGCAGATCGCGGTGGCCAGGGAGATGGCCCGGGTCAAGGGCGGCAACGTGCCCGACATCAGCAAGTTGCGGTCGGGCCAGTTCTATCTGGCATTGGAAGGCAACGCCTTTCACAAGATCCAGACGCCCTGGTGCCTGTCGCACCATCCGCCCAGCCCGCCGACCACCGACGAGGTGCTGACGCTGGCACAGCGGGAGCTGGTGTCCCGCTAAAGCAGCGTGGCGCTGCCGTCGGGGTGTACCTGCACCGCGGCCCCGGCGATGTCCTGCGACATGGTGGCCGCGGCCTGCGACTCGTCGACGATGCGGGCCAGGGTGCGGCCACCGTCGGGGGTACGTACCGCCAGGAAGGCCCGCTCGGCGCCACCGTCACGACCGACCGGCGTGGTCCAGGACTCCACCGTCCCGGTGCCGGTGAAGTCCACCCGCAGTTGGCGCGTCGGCTCGGCATCGACCTCGGATTGCACATCCTGCCAACGGAATTCGTGAGTCGGCGGCTCGGTTCCATACACCCCGAAGCTGTGTTTGGTGAGATAGCCGCCGTTGGCGGTGATCAGGCCCCGCGTTCCCGGCGCGGACACCAGCCGCTCGGCCATGGTGGCGATCGAGTGCGACACATAGTTGTTCCACGGACCCCCGGCGAAGGTCAACCCGCCGGTGACCGTGAGCGGCCGGGACGGATCGTCCAGCGGCAGGCCGATCTCGGCCGCGGCCACCTGCACCGCCGAGGGAAAACACGAGTACACGTCGACGAAGTCGACGTCGTCGGCGGCCACCCCGGCCAGCTCCAGAACCCGCCGCCCGGCGATCCGGATCGCCGGTGACCGGTAGAGCTCGGCCCGCTCACCGATGGCGTAGGTGTCGTGCGAATCCGTCCCGGCATACGGGAAAACCCAACGGTCGCTGGGAATCTGCAGCGACGTCGCCTTCCCGACGGTGGTCAGGATCAACACCGCACCCTGGTCGACCATGTTGTTGGAGTTCATCAGCTTGGTGTAGGGCCAGCTGATCATCCGATTGTCCGGGCCGGGCTGCCAGATCTGCTCGGCGGGCAGTTCATCGCGGCTCCAGGCGTGCGGGTTGGCGGCGGCCACCGCGCTGAACCGCGACCACAGCGCACCGATCCGGCGACGATGGGCATCGCTGGTCTCCCCCGCCGCGATCCGCAGCGCCTGTTCGAACATCGGATACACATATGCCGGGCGGTCCAGGCCGATGCGCAGCTCGGCCTCGCCCGCCATCGGCACGCCCTCGTGCGCGCCCGGCGCTTCGGGCACCGATTCGTCCTGACGGGTCCAGTCGGGTTTGGCCCCGGCGGCGCGCAGCCGGCTGCGGGTGCGCCAGGTTTCGGCGCCGGCGATCAGCACCACCTCGGCCCGGTCGCCCAACAGGTCCCGGCACGCCTCGTTCACCAGCGTCTGTGGCACGTTGCCGCCCACCCCGGTGTAGCGGGTCACCGCCTTGTCGGCCCGGATCCGTTGCGCCAGCAGCAAACCTGGGTCCCGGTAATGCCAGGACAGCAGATTGACGATCCGCACCGAGTCGACGGCTTCCAGAACCCGCGGGTCGGCGGCGGTCCGGGCCGCCGCCACCATGAGGTCGACGGGTTCGACCGCCGGATCATCCTGGTGCTGGTTGACCTGGCCGTAGCCGACGAGGACGGGGGTTCGCGGGTCGAGGCTTCTGGGCACCGGCATGCCCACGAACCTAGCCGTTGGTTGACCGGTCCCGATTCGGGTACCCGGCTTCCGAGCGCCATTCACCCGAACCGACCACCATGGAGACATGAGCGACGCGACCCTCTCACCGGCCTTGACCGACACGGAACTCGAAAAGCTCGATGAATACTGGCGAGCGGCGAACTATCTGTCGGTCGGACAGATCTATCTGCTGGACAATCCGCTCCTTCAACAGCCCCTGGTGGCCGACCACATCAAGCCGCGGCTGTTGGGGCACTGGGGCACCACGCCCGGGCTGAACCTGCTGTACGCGCATCTGAACCGGATCATCCGCGAGCGCGACGCCAACGTCATCTACATCACCGGACCGGGTCACGGCGGTCCGGGTCTGGTAGCCAACGCCTACCTGGAAGGGACGTACAGCGAGATCTACACCGGCATCGGGCAGGACACCGATGGTTTGCGAAAACTGTTCCGGCAGTTCTCTTTTCCTGGTGGCATCCCCAGTCATGTGGCAGCCGAGACACCCGGATCGATCCACGAGGGCGGCGAGCTGGGCTATGCCCTGGTGCATGCCTACGGTGCAGCGTTCGACAATCCGGACCTGGTGGTCGCGTGTGTGGTCGGTGACGGCGAGGCCGAGACCGGCCCGCTGGCCGCCAGCTGGCATTCCAACAAGTTCCTCAACCCCGTGGTCGACGGCGCGGTCCTGCCGATCCTGCACCTCAACGGCTACAAGATCGCCAATCCGACAGTGCTGTCCCGGATTCCGCAAGAAGAGCTCGAATCGCTGTTCTACGGCTACGGCTACCGGCCCATCACCGTGGCCGGCGACGACCCGGCCAACGTGCACCAGCAGCTGGCGGCGGCCATGGACGAGGCGTTCGACCAGATCGCCGCGATCCAGCGCGCGGCCCGCCTCGACGGCGAGCCGGGCCGTCCGCTGTGGCCGATGATCATCATGCGCACCCCGAAGGGCTGGACCGGCCCGCACGAGGTGGACGGCAAAATGGTCGAAGGCACCTGGCGGTCCCATCAGGTGCCGCTGTCAGAGACCAGGACCAACCCCGCGCACATGGTTCAACTCGAGGCATGGCTGCGCAGCTACCGGCCCGAGGAACTCTTCGACGCCGAGGGTGCGCTGCGGCCGGATCTGCGCGCGCTGGCCCCGAGCGGGACTCGGCGGATGAGTGCCAATCCGCACGCCAACGGCGGGTTGCTGCTGCGCGACCTCGACCTCCCGGACTTCACCGACTATGCGGTCACCGTGCAGCGACCGGCGGCCGAAACCGCAGAGGCGACGAAGGTGCTCGGCACGTTCCTGCGCGATGTCATCGCCCGCAACCCCGACCGCTTCCGGCTGATGGGTCCGGACGAGACGGCGTCGAATCGGCTCTCGGCGGTGTTCGAGAAGACCGACAAGATTTGGCAGGCCGAGACGCTGCCGGTCGACGAGAACCTCTCGCCCGAAGGCCGGGTGATGGAAGTGCTGTCCGAGCACCTCTGCCAGGGCTGGCTGGAGGGCTACCTGCTGACCGGTCGCCACGGGTTGTTCAACTGCTACGAGGCGTTCGTCCACATCGTCGATTCGATGCTCAACCAGCACGCCAAATGGTTGTCCAGCAGCGCGCACCTGTCCTGGCGGAGGCCGATCGCGTCACTGAACTATCTGTTGACCTCGCATGTGTGGCGTCAAGACCACAACGGCGCATCCCACCAGGACCCGGGCTTCATCGACCACGTCGCCAACAAACGTCCCGAGGTGGTCCGGGTGTACCTGCCGCCGGACGCCAACACTCTGCTTTCGGTGGCCGACCACTGCCTGCGCAGCAGGCAGTACGTCAACGTCGTCGTCGCCGGAAAGCAACCTGCGCTCACCTATTTGACGATGGACGAGGCCGTTGCCCACTGCACGCGCGGACTCGGCATCTGGGAGTGGGCGAGCAACACCACGGGCGAACCGGATGTGGTGCTGGCGTGCGCCGGCGACATTCCCACACTCGAAACGCTGGCTGCCGCGGACATCCTGCGCCGCAAGCTGCCCGACGTGTTGGTGCGGGTCGTCAACGTGGTCGACATCATGCGCCTGCAGCCGGAGTCCGAACATCCGCACGGGTTGCCCGAGCGCGAGTTCGACTCGATCTTCACCACCGACAAGCCGATCATCTTCGCCTATCACGGCTACCCGTGGCTGATCCACCGGCTGACCTATCGGCACACCAACCACGACCAGCTCCACGTGCGCGGGTTCAAGGAGCGCGGCACCACGACAACACCCTTCGACATGGTGATGCTCAACGACCTGGACCGCTTCCATCTGGTCATGGACGTCATCGACCGGGTGGACAGGCTCGGCGCCCACGCCGCCGGGTTGCGCCAGGAGATGGTCGATGCCCGCCTGGCCGCCCGCAGCTACACCCGCGAACACGGTGAGGATGACCCCGCCATCGCCAATTGGACCTGGACCACGTTGTGACCTGGCTAATTGCGCCGCGCCGGTACGATTAGCGAGTTATGTCTGATTCGAGCGCCACGGCTGCGGCCCCCCACCCGGTGATGGCTCAGCTTTCTGCGCTGCATCATTTCCGGATCTACGCCGACATCGGCATCGTCGTCGTCATCCTGACGTTGACCAACCTCATCGCGCACTTCACCACCCCGTGGGCCAGTGTCGCCACCGTCCCGGCCGCCGCAATCGGTCTGCTGATTCTGGTCCGGGCCCGCGGCCTGGGCTGGGCCGAGCTGGGATTGGGCCGGGAACACTGGCGCGCCGGTGTCGGGTACGCGCTGGCGGCGGTGGCGCTGGTGGTCTCGGTGATCGCCGTCGGGACGATGCTGCCCTGGACGCGGCCGATGTTCATGAACGACAACTACGCCACCATCTCGGGTGCGCTGCTGGCCTCGATGGTCATCATCCCGTTGCAGACCGTCATCCCCGAGGAGTTGGCGTTTCGCGGGGTGCTGCACGGAGCGCTGAACCGCGCCTGGGGTTTCCGCGGCGTCGCAGCCGGGGGCTCACTGCTGTTCGGCCTCTGGCACATCGCCAGCTCGCTGGGGCTGACGAGCGAGAACGTCGGCTTCACGCGGCTGTTCGGCGGGGGTGTGTTCGGCATGGTCGCCGGGGTGGTGTTGGCGGTCGTGGCCACTGGTGCCGCCGGCTTCATCTTCACCTGGCTGCGCCGACGCAGCGGCAGCCTGATCGCACCGATCGCGCTGCACTGGTCGCTCAACGGGGTGGGCGCACTGGCCGCCGCCCTGGTATGGCACCTGTCGACTTAACCTCCGGCGCGCGCCCGGTTTCGCGCCCGGAACTCACGGTTCTTCAATTTGTTGCCGCACTCGGACATCACGCACCACGTGCCGCCATGGTTGCGCGAGCGGTCGTAGAACGCCCACCTACAGTCGGCGTTCGCACACGCTTTCAGCCGGGTCCAGGTGCCGTCGCGCTGCGCATCGCGCATCACCAGCAGCAGCTCGAGCAGCCGTTCCCTGACGCTGTCGCCGGCGGCTGACAACTCGATCTGCCCGTCGGATGCCAGTTTGACCCTCGCGGTGGCCGCCTCCGTCAGCGCTCGTAGTTCGGCATGGTGTTCAGGTTGCGGCGGTGGCCCACCGGTGTTGTGGACCAGCAGGGCGCGCAACGCTTCACGGACCCGGCGCACCTGTTCCAGCTGGCCCGGCGTGGGCCGATCACCATCTGCGAGCCAGCCGTGGGCCCTCAGCCACGGCACAGCGGCACTCGGGTCGGCGAGCCGATCGGCGCCTGACGGTAATTCGAGGGTGTTGACCAAGGCCTGGATCCGGGCCAGCGGCTCGGGCGCGGGTTTGGTCTCGGCATCACCGAGCCAGGTTCTCGTCACCTTTCCACCGTACCGCCGTGACCGCTTAAATGGTTTGACTAGTCATTCATGACCAGCGTAGGTTTTTAGATAGTCACGCATTGACGGCCCGACACCACGGAAGCTACGAGGGATCGCCGTGAACGACAATCGAATTTCCGCCCCGCCGAGGCGCACGGCCGGTTTGTCACCGGAACACTGCCGCCCGACCCTGCGGGCCCGCCTCACCGCCCGCGTGCGCGCGCCACGACTCGACGCCCTGCTGGCCGTCGGTGCGCCGACGCCACCGGGAAGTGCCATCGCGCTCCGCGCCGCCCGTCTGACGTCAGCCTCGGAGCGGGAGGCGATGGCCCGGGTATTGCGTCGTTGCGTGCGCGAGGCCACGAGCGACAGCATCTTCTTGTCGTCGCGAATCCCGTTGCACCGCAAGAATATCGCTGCAGCTCAGCCGATCATCGAGACGATCACCTTGCGTCTGCATTCACCGTCGGCGGTGGAGGCCCGCGAGATGGCGCGCTTGTCCCGGCTGATCCATGACGGGCTCGGACCGATGTACGCCTTCGGCCATGGCGATCTGGCCGGCAGGTTGGGTGCTGCGCTGGCCGCGCTCTGAGTTATAGCCGCAGCACCGCCGCACCGGCGATGCGCCCGGCACTGAGATCGAGCAGCGCCTCGTCGGCACGGTCCAGCGGATAGACCGGTCCGCTGACCGCCAACCGGTGTTCGCCCGCGAACGCCAGGAAATCGCGGGCATCGGCCCTTGTGTTGGCGGTGACCGAGCGAATCTCGCGTTCTTCGAACAGATGTCGCCGGTAGTTCAGGGCCGGGATGTCGCTCAGATGAATGCCCGCGATCGCCAGCACACCGCCGCGGTCCAGGGCCGCCAGCGCGGGCAACACCAGATCACCCACCGGGGCGAACAGGATTGCCGCATCCAAGGGTTCGGGCGGCAGGTCGGCACTCCCCTGCACCGACGACGCACCCAACGTCAGCGCGAGTTCGCGGGCCCGCTCACCGCGGGTCATCACGTGCACGCGGGCACCGCGCGCCAGCGCCACCTGTGCCGTCAGGTGCGCGCTACCCCCGAAACCGTAGAGACCCAGGCGGCCGCCGGCCGGCAGATCGGTACGCCACAGCGCCCGATAGCCGATGATTCCCGCGCACAACAACGGCGCGAGCTCGACGTCTGAGTACCCGACCGGCAACCGGAGCGCGAATGCACTGGGCACGGTGGTGAATTCGGCATACCCGCCGTCGGCATCCCACCCGGTGTAGCGCGACGACGGACACAGATTCTCCCGTCCGCGCAGACAGTGCCTGCACTGTCCGCAGGTATGGCGCAGCCAGGCGACGCCCACGCGGTCGCCGCAGCTGAAGCCGACGGTATCCGCGCCGACTGCGACCACCTCACCGACGACCTCGTGCCCGGGGATGACGTGCGGCCGGTGTACCGGCAGATCCCCTTCGGCCACGTGCAGGTCGGTGCGGCACACCCCGCAGGCCCGTACCTTGACGAGCAGCTCCCCGGCTCCGGGCTGCGAGATTCCCACGCTGACCCGGTGCAGCGGTCGCGAGCCCATCGGTCCGGGATCGACCACCTGCCAGGCGGTCATCGCCCGGGTGGGCATCGCGGTACCGGTCAGCTGTCCCGGCGCACCATCCCGACGATCCACAACAGGATCACCGAACCGAGGATCGCGGTGAACAGCGTGAACCACCAGCCACCGCCGGCCGTGTCGAGGAAGAAGCTGAGCAGGAATCCGCCGATGAGCGCACCGATCACACCGATGACGATGTTCATCAGGATGCCGGCGCCACCACCTTTGACGATCTTGCCCGCGATCCACCCGGCGATCGCGCCGATGATGATGTAACCGATCCAGCCGACACTCGTCAGCGTGGAGGAACGAGCCAGGATTTCGGTAGCCGCCATTACGTCCATTGCAGATCTCCTGCCTGTCACTGGCTATGCCCAGCGGGCTCGCTGAGCCACACCCAAGGTGTACCCGCAGAACGTAACAATTCAGCTGGTCAATTGGGAACGATCAGGCTCGACCGCCGCCCGGCACAGCCGGACATCGACGGCGAAGACGCGAACGGGCAAACGCAGATCACATTGTCGCCGCCCGCGGACGTGATTACCGTTGTCTTCATCTGGCAACGCGCTGTGAAGGCAGACCGGCCCCGACCCAGAACGTCCACCAGCACGCTCTCCCCGGCCCCACCGATCACTTCCACCGCACCGCGCGGTGCCGGCAAACATCGGCCCGGCGATGGGGACGGAGGAAGAATCATGAGGACATTTATCGGCTTGACCGCGTGTGCGCTGGCCGCCGGCGGCATCGCACTGGCCGACGCCGCCCCGGCCGACGCCGGCTGCCAGGGTGGTTGGACGCCGTGGGGCGGCGGGACCACGTGTGACGGCCCGATCGGACAGGACGGAAGCTTTCAGCGCTGCGTGACCGCCGGGGCCATGGGCTTCGGTGGCACGAACTGCTATCTGATGAACGTCAACAACCTCGAAGGAAATGTGCCGTACGTCGGCCCCTGATCGAGGTGCGACGTACGGCAGCCGGGCCGTGATCAGGCTGGCGGCATCATCTCCGGCGGGGCGTTGGTGACCGGCACCGGCACCCCGACACCCGGGTGGGCCGGATCAGCCGGTGGTGGCGGCGCATTGGGATCGGGCTGGGCCGCCGGCGGCGGAGTCCACGGGCGGATCGAGTTGGCCAGCGCCACGGCTGCGGCCTTGTCCACCGGATGGTTGGCCGACCCGAGCCACACCACGAACCAGCGTTCCGGGGCCCGCTGTCCGCGCGGGGTGCCCGGAGGCGGCGGCGCACCGACCACACCGGCCCAGATCTGACCGTTGGGCTTGTTGGCGTCGGTGAACTTCACCTCGTAGTACGACGCCACACCCGTGAGGCCGTTGGCGTCCAGCGGCACCGTCTCCTGATTCACCCGGGTTCCGGGGAACGGCATGAAGAACTCGCCCATGTCGGAGGCCAACCGGACCGCAGCCTTGGCATTGTCTGCCTCGGCGCCCGCGAACAGCTTGAGGTCGAGGCGCCCCAGCAGCACGCTGGTGTCATTCGGCGGCTCGGGTGTGCCTTCCGGCGGAATCTTGGTCAGCAGCGCCTGTCCATAGGACAGTTGGGTCGCGTCGGACACCTTCCAGCCGCCGGGCACGACATAGCTGAATCCACCCGCGGCGTTGTCCACCCGGCCCGGCTCGGGGGCGGGAGGCGCCGGAGCAGGCGCGTTCGGGTCCGCAGGGGCCGGCGCCGGAGCATTGGGGTCGGCGGGCGGCGGAGGTGGTACCGGAGCACCTGGCGCGGGGGCCCGCGCCGGCACCTGCTCCAGGCGCACCTGCGCCCGCACCGGCTCCAGCCCCCGCGCCGGCTCCTGCGCCAGGTGCACCCGCCCCGACGGGCCTTCAACAGATGAGTCGGACCCACCCCGCACGGCGCGCGTAACGCCGGCGGGGCGGCCCCCCCCCTCTTGGG
>NZ_LZJD01000066.1:0-43372 GCF_001666875.1 Mycobacterium sp. E802 | reverse complement strand
TGTTGGGGTTGTACACGAATCCGCTGCCATGCACGGCAATGACGCGTTCGCCGGTGGGGTTGGGTGGGGTGATCACCCAGACGTCGCCACCCTCGTAGGTCTCTTTGGTGACGTCCAGTCCGATCGTGGTGAACCACGGCGGGGTCGGGGTGGTGATCACCCCACCCAACCCCACCGGCGAACGCGTCATTGCCGTGCATGGCAGCGGATTCGTGTACAACCCCAACATCATTCACTGGATGGACTACACGCAGATGGCACGGCAGACCGGCGCTACGATCGTCGTCCCGCGTTATCCGCTGATTCCCGACGGCGGCACCGCGGAGAACTCGGTCCCGCCCATGGCTGATTTCATCGCGGCACAAATTGAGGAGTACGGCGCCGAGAACGTCAGCATCTATGCGGATTCGGCCGGTGGCACGCTCTCGACGCTGGCCGTGCAGAAGATCGTCCGCGACTGCAATGGCGATTCGAGCTGCCTGGCGAACAAGGTGCCGTCGCGCATGGTGCTGCTGTCCCCCGGTCTCAGCGGCCCGGACATCTACACCGATCCCAACGTCGAGCTGGTCAACGACCCGGTCGCGTGGCTGACCGAGGAAGACAGGGAGTACTACGCGCAGTGGTCCACCGGGCCCGAAGAATTTTGGAATGCGATGGTCGGCCCGACCGAGGGCATGCCGCCGACCACGATCTACATCGGATCGCGCGAATCATCGGCACCGGGCGCGTTGCTCTACGCACAGCGGATGGTCGATGCCGGCGGCGACGTCGACGTGGTGATCGGGATGGGCCAGATCCACGACTGGGCGCAGGGCGGACCGATCCCGATCAACTCACAGTCGGCGAATTATCGCGACGACATCTACCGCGAGCTCGGCATCGTCTCTGAAGCCGACGATGCCGAGACCGTCAGCGTTTAGGCCTTCGCCTTCTCGGCTTCCCGCTCGCGCTTGATCTCCAGGGCGATGTCGATCAATTGGTCCTCCTGACCACCGATCAGCTTGCGCTGTCCGGCGCGGTGCAGGAGCTCATGTGCGGGAACGCCGTACCGCTCGGACTGACGGATGGCGTGCTTGAGGAAGCTGGAGTACACCCCCGAATAACCCATGATGAGCGCGTTGCGGTCCAGCAGGCACTCGGCGGGCATGGCCGGGGCGACAACCTCTTCGGCGGCGTCGGCGATGTCGAAGAAGTCGATGCCGGTCTTGACGCCGATCTTGTCGAACACTCCGATGAGCGCCTCGACGGGTGCATTACCCGCACCCGCACCGAACCTCCGGCACGATCCGTCGATCTGCTTGGCACCGGCGCGCACGGCCTCTATCGAGTTCGCGACGCCCAGGCCGAGGTTCTCGTGACCATGGAAGCCCACCTGCGCGTCGTCACCGAGTTCGGCGACCAGCGCGCTGACCCGGTCGGCGACACCCTCGAGCACCAACGCGCCGGCCGAGTCGACGACGTAGACGCACTGGCAGCCGGCGTCGGCCATGATGCGGGCCTGCTTGGCCAGCTTCTCCGGGCTGATGGTGTGGCTCATCATCAAGAAGCCCACGGTCTCCAGACCGAGTTCCCGAGCCAGACCGAAGTGCTGAATCGAGACGTCGGCCTCGGTGCAGTGCGTCGCGATGCGGCAGATCGAGCCACCGTTGTTCTGGGCTTCCTTGATGTCTTCCTTGGTGCCCACACCGGGCAGCATCAGGAAGGCGATCTTGGCTTCCTTGGCGGTTTCGGCGGCGAGCTTGATCAGCTCTTGCTCCGGAGTCTTGGAGAACCCGTAGTTGAAGCTCGACCCGCCCAGACCGTCACCGTGGGTGACCTCGATGACCGGGACGCCGGCGGTGTCCAGGGCGGCGACGATGGCACCGACCTCGTCCTTGGTGAACTGGTGCCGCTTGTGATGCGACCCGTCGCGCAGCGACGTGTCGGTCATCCGGACGTCCCAGATCGGATTGAAGAAAATGTCACTCATGCTTGCGCTCCTGCCGAGGCACGTTCTTTGGCGATCTCCTCGCCCACCTTGGTGGCCGCGGCGGTCATGATGTCCAGATTTCCAGCGTAGGGCGGCAGGTAGTCACCCGCACCCTCCACCTCCACGAACACAGTGACCAGGTGGTTGCCGCCGTTGACCACCGATGGCTCGTCGAACTGCGGCTCGTTCAGCAACCGGTAGCCCGGGACATAGGTCTGCACCTCGGCCACGACGTCCTTGATCGACTGGGTGATCGCGGCGTGGTCAGCGTCTTCCGGAATAGCGCAGAAGATGGTGTCGCGCATGATCATCGGCGGCTCGGCCGGATTCAGGATGATGATCGCCTTGCCCTTGCGGGCGCCACCGATGTTCTGCACACCGGCACTGGTGGTCTTGGTGAACTCGTCGATGTTGGCCCGGGTGCCCGGCCCGGCCGAGGCCGACGACACCGACGCCACGATCTCGGCGTAGGGCACGTCCACCACACGGCTGACGGCGTAGACCATCGGGATGGTGGCCTGGCCACCGCAGGTGACCATGTTGACGTTGGGCGCATCGAGGTGCGCGCGCAAGTTCGCCGGCGGAATGACGCCGGGGCCGACGGCGGCCGGGGTCAGGTCGATCGCCCGGATTCCGGCCTCTTCATAGCGTGGCGCGGCGTCGCGGTGGACGTAGGCGCTGGTGGCTTCGAACACCAGGTCCGGCTTCTCGTCCTGGGCCAGCAGCCAGTCCACCCCCTCATGGGAGGTCTCCAAACCGAGTTTGCGGGCCCGGGCCAGACCCTCGGACTCCGGATCGATGCCGATCATCCAGCGCGGCTCAAGCCACTCCGAGCGCAGCAGTTTGTACAGCAGGTCGGTGCTGATGTTGCCCGACCCGACAATGGCAACAGATGCTTTCTCAGCCATAAAACGGCTCCCTTATTCGAAACTCAGTCTTACTGAACCTAACCCGGCGAAGTCCGCGACGAAATCGCTGCCCGGAGGTGCATCTATCGCACGCGTGCACGAGCCCGGCAACACGATGTCCCCGGCCTTCAGACGCACCCCGAAGCTCTCCACCTTGCGGGCCAGCCAGGCCACCGCAGTCACCGGATTTCCCAGCACCGCATCGCTGCGTCCCTCGGCCACGACCTCGCCGTGATTGGTCAGCACGGCGTCGATGTTGCAGATATCGATGTCCTTGGGCGAGACCCGCGCCTCCCCCAACACCCAGCCGGCGCTGGAAGCGTTGTCGGCGATGGTGTCGCACAACTTGATCTGCCAGTTGGTGATGCGGGTGTCGATCAACTCGATCGCCGGGGCGAATGCGGCCGTCGCCGCCAGCACATCCTCCTCGGTGCAACCCGCGCCGGGCAGGTCGTCGGCCAGGATGAATCCGACCTCGACCTCGACCCGGGGGTACAAGAATCGCCCGGACTTGACCGGAACGTCTTCGAAGACCTCCATCTCGTCGAGGAGGTGGCCGTAGTCCGGCTCTTCGACGCCCATCATGTCCTGCATCGCCTTGCTGGACAGACCGACTTTGTGGCCGACGATCTTGGCGCCCTCGGCCACCCGTTGGCGGATGTTGATCAGCTGGATCTCGTAGGCATCCACCACATCGATATCGGGATGGCCATCGGTCAACGGGGTCAGCGGAACCCGGCTGCGCTCGGCCTGGGCCAGGTCGGCGGCCAGCTGGGCGCGCACCTCGTCACTAAGCATTCTGGTGAAGTCCCCTCACTTCTTTGACCGGGGGTGTTGTTGTAACGCCGGCCAATTCTATAACGTGTTCTACATGACTGGACAGGAGTATGACGTCGTCGTGGTCGGTAGCGGGGCTGCCGGCATGGTCGCCGCCCTCACCGCTGCCCACCAGGGCCTCTCGACAGTAGTCGTAGAAAAGGCCCCGCACTATGGAGGTTCCACTGCGCGGTCAGGTGGCGGGGTGTGGATCCCGAACAACGAGATTTTGAAACGGGACGGCGTGAAGGACACCCCCGACGCCGCACGTACTTACCTGCACAAAATCATCGGTGACGTGGTGCCCGCGGAGAAGATCGACACCTATCTCGACCGGTCGCCGGAGATGCTGTCGTTCGTCCTCAAGCACTCGCCGCTCAAGCTGTGCTGGGTGCCCGGCTACTCCGATTACTACCCCGAGACCCCGGGCGGGAAGCCCACCGGTCGCTCGGTGGAGCCCAAGCCGTTCAACGCCAAGAAGCTCGGCGTCGACGAGAAGGGCCTGGAGCCGCCGTACGGCAAGGTGCCGATGAACATGGTGGTGATGCAGCAGGATTACGTCCGGCTCAACCAGCTCAAGCGTCATCCCCGCGGTGTGCTGCGCAGCATCAAGGTCGGCGTCCGCTCCGTGTGGGCCAACGCCACCGGCAAGAACCTGGTCGGCATGGGCCGTGCGCTCATCGCCCCGCTGCGCATCGGCCTGCAGAAGGCCGGCGTCCCGGTCCTGCTGAACACCGCGTTGACGGATCTCTACGTCGAGGATGGCGTGGTCCGCGGCATCTACGTTGTCGATCCCCGCGACGCAAATGCCGAACCGCAACTGATCCGCGCCCGTCGCGGCGTGATCCTGGGCTCGGGCGGATTCGAGCACAACGAGCAGATGCGGGTGAAGTACCAGCGGGCGCCCATCACCACCGAGTGGACCGTGGGCGCGGTCGCCAACACCGGCGACGGCATCTTGGCCGCCGAAAAGCAAGGCGCGGCACTCGAATTCATGGAGGACTCCTGGTGGGGACCGACCGTTCCGTTGGTCGACTCCCCGTGGTTCGCGCTGTCCGAGCGCAACTCCCCCGGCTCGATCATCGTCAACATGGCCGGCAAGCGATTCATGAATGAGTCGATGCCGTACGTCGAGGCCGTGCACCACATGTACGGCGGCCAGTACGGCCAGGGTGCGGGCCCCGGCGAGAACATCCCGGCCTGGCTGATCTTCGACCAGCAGTACCGCGACCGCTTCATCTTCGCGGGCCTGCAGCCCGGACAACGTATTCCGAAGAAGTGGCTGGAATCCGGCGTCATCGTCAAGGCCGACACCCTCGAGGAGCTGGCCGCCAAGACCGGCCTGCCCGCCGACGCGTTCGCCGCCACCATCGACCGGTTCAACGGCTTCGCCCGCTCGGGGGTGGACGAGGACTTCCACCGGGGCGACAGCGCGTACGACCGCTACTACGGCGATCCGACCAACAAGCCCAACCCCAACCTCGGTGAGATCAAGCACGGCCCGTTCTACGCGGCCAAGATGGTGCCCGGCGACCTGGGCACCAAGGGCGGTATCCGGACCGATGTGCACGGACGGGCGCTGCGCGACGACGACTCCGTGATCGAGGGCCTCTACGCCGCGGGTAACGTCAGCTCACCGGTGATGGGTCACACCTATCCCGGCCCCGGCGGCACCATCGGTCCCGCCATGACCTGGGGATACCTCGCCGCACTCGACATTGCAGGGAAGAAATAGATGCCGATCGATCTCGACAAGGCGCTGGGCGCCGAGCTGGAACCCATCGAGTTCTCCTGGACCAGCAGCGACATTCAGCTGTACCACCTGGGCCTGGGCGCGGGCGCCGATCCGATGAGCGCACGTGAACTGCGCTACCTCGTCGACGACACCCCGCAGGTGCTGCCGACGTTCGGCAATGTGGCCGCCAGTTTCCACATGACCGAGCCGCCCAAGGTGCAGTTCCCCGGCATCGACATCGAGCTGTCCAAGGTGCTGCACGCCAGCGAGGCGGTCAGCGTGCCCGGCCCGATCCCGACCAGCGGCACCGCCAAGTCGGTGCAGCGCTTCACCGAGATCTGGGACAAGGGCAAGGCCGCCGTCATCGTCAGCGAATCCACGGTGACCGATGAATCCGGCACGGTGCTGTGGACCACCAAGCGGTCGATCTTCGCCCGCGGCGAAGGCGGTTTCGGCGGCGAACGTGGCCCGGCCACCTCGGCCGAATTGCCCGATCGCGCACCGGATATCGAGATCGCGTTGCCGACGCTGCCGCAGCAGGCCCTGCTGTATCGGCTGTGCGGTGACCGCAACCCGCTGCACTCGGACCCGGCGTTCGCCAAGGCCGCCGGTTTCGACCGGCCGATCCTGCACGGGCTGTGCACCTACGGCATCGGCTGCAAGGCCATCGTCGACAACTTGCTCGACGGTGACGTGTCTCAGGTGGCGTCCTATGGTGCCCGGTTCGCCGGCGTGGTGTTCCCCGGCGAGACGCTGCAGGCCAACATCTGGAAGCAAGACGGCAAGTTCATCGGCGTGCTCACCGCACCGTCGCGGGACAACGCCGTGGTGCTCTCAGGTGTGGAACTGACAGCGGTTTGACACTGGCCCTCAAGGCTAAAACGGAGCCCACGCACCGGGTCTGAATTCTACGATTCGGTGGTGCTCAAGACGGCCGTCGGGCTCGTTGCGTTCACGATTGCAGGTTGGGCCCTGGCATCGCGATATCTGCCGGTCACCAACCACTTCGTGCTCATCACGGCAGCTCTTTCGCCCTACCTGATGTTGTGCGGGCTGGTGGCCGTGGTCCTGCTGATCATGGGCCGCCACCCGGTGCTCGCCGCACTCGCGGTCACCGTGAGCATTGCGATGCTCGGGGCTCAGGCTCCGCTGTATCTGCGTGCGGATGTCGAACTCGCCGGTGCTGTCGCGATTCGGGTGTTGACCGCGAATCTCCGCAACGGACTGGCAGATTCCGACCGTTTGGTGAAATTGGCTGAGGCACAGGCCGACATCCTGGCGTTCCAAGAGCTCACACCACGTGAAGTCGAGCGTCTGTCGGTCTCCGGGCTGGACACGGTATTCCGATACCGCTGGCTCGATGCACGACACGGGGCATCCGGAGTCGGCTTGTGGAGCCGGTTTCCATTGCACGACAAGAAGAACATCGCCGGCTACAGCATGGCGTTCGTCGCCGCCCGTCTACACGTCGCAGGCGTGTCGATCGATCCCAGCGTCCTCGTCGTGCACCTGCCGGGTCCGTGGCCGCAAGCAATCGACGGCTGGCGACAGGACATCGACCATCTGCCGACCACCTTGAACGAGGTTGGCGCCGCATCGGGCGACGGTGCCGTGGTGGTCGCCGGAGATCTGAACAGCACCAACGACATGCGTGCGTTTCGACGCTTGCTGCGCAATGGTTATCGGGGTGCGGCCGAGCAATCCGGGGCCGGGATCCAGGCCACCTTCCCCGCCGACTCATGGCTACCACCGTTCCTGGCCATCGATCACGTCTTGACTCGTCACTGCACCGCGACATCGCTTCAAACGATCGAGATTCCCGGCTCAGACCATCGGGGTCTGCTCTCCACCGTGATGATCCCGAAGTCACCACCATCGGACTGAACGAGCGCTGCATCTCGATTCTCAAGGGCTGCCGAGCGGATATTCCCGTGCCCAATCGACAACTTGCTGGCCACCCTGGCTGACGTCTCCGCCGAAGTTGTCGACCTGCATGCACATCCGCATCAGACCGCTCGGAATGTGAGCGGCCGTGGTGGTTTCCCACCACTCCGTTCCGTCGACGAACATGGCGATTCGTCGGGGACCCCACTCGACAGCCCAACTGTGCCACTGGGTGGCGTCGATTCGGATGTGGCCGGCCTCTTGCCGGGCGTCTCCGTAGTGCACGAACCCGTCGACGCTCTGCCGGCTCGGATCGGCGATTTCCATGAAGTCGATCTCACCGCCGTCCGGACCCGCCGGCCACAGCAACAAGACGGAGTGGTAGTTCGGTGACGCGGCAGGCGACCTCGCGCATACTTCCCAGCGGCCGTATCGCTGACCTGGAACCCATGACATTCCCTCGGAATTACCCTGCGCGTCACCGGTGATCGTGAGGACACCGTCGGCGACAGATACCGCGTCCGGGGTGCGTCGACCGTTACCCGCGTGTCCCGGACCGTCATAGAGGTCCCATCCGGACAGCGATGATCCGTCGAAATCGTCGGACCTGTTCGGTGCACCCCAGCCGTAGGCCATAGCTGCCGTCGTCGGACAATTGTCCGAGGCGTGCGCCTGTCCGGGCGGCGAGCCGAGCGCCCCGGCCGCTACCCAGGCCATCACAGCGAGCGACACGAGAACCCTATGGGAGTTCATCGGCTGACCCATCGCGACTGATAAGCCGAGAAATCGATCTGACGCCCATCGACAACGGCAGTGACGTTCCGGTCCGTGGTGTTGACGACCACGTAGGTCCGGTCGGAGGCAAGTGCGAGCAACCCGTCCGCGCTCTCGAGCATCCGTCGGTCGACGTCCGGTGGAAAAGACTGGACGAAGCGCTGGAGGAAGTCGGTGAGAAACGGCAGCGGACGCCCCCCGTCGGGCATACGGGTGTCGGTCCACAGACAGGTGGCACAGCCCGGGTCGTCCGGACGCGGGTTCCAATACAGAGCCGTGTCCGCTCCGCTACCGGCGAGCTCGATCATCGCGGCGACCCGCAACGCAACCTGGCGCTCGGCTGTCCAATCGGCATGGGACGGCTCGACATACCATTCGGCCCACCAGATGGGCAGGTCGACCTGGGTTCGCAGCCAACCGTTGACGGCGGCGAACTTCTTCAACGCCGCGAACTCGCTTTCCACGCCGTCACCGGTGATGGCATGCCCGTCGACCACGACGAAATCGGCCCCCCGGCGATGGTGGTTCCAGTAATCGAACGCGTCGAGGACTCTTCGGTCGACCGAACCCCACGGACCGGCCAAATAGGGTGAACTGTGCGAGGCATCGAACGGCTGGGCGAAGTCCAGGTACGGGCCGCCGACCTGATTGCCCGGGTTCACCTCTTTCACTGCGTCGTACACCCGGTTGTAGAGCTCGACGTATTTCCTTGCGTCCCAGGTCTTGTGCTCGTGATCGAAGAACCCTTTGAACTCGTTCCAGACCAGGAAGTGGCGCACGTAGGGATAGCGCTTGGCAATCTCGGCGCTCAGGATTGCGAAGTCGGCGAAATGTTCGGGACGCGGCGCGTCCTCCAACCGGTCCCAGTCGGTGCCTCCCGCCTGCCCGCCTTTCATCCAGTCCGGAGCGCAACACAACACCACCACCGGAACCCCGCCGCTACGGCGGATGAAATCCATCCGTCGGTCCAAGGTGCGGAAATCGTATTGGCCAGGCGAAGGCTCAGGGTTGTCCACGCCCCAGCCCATGATCGCCTGTGCCTGAATCATGGGCACCGAACCGATCGCCGTCTCGGCGGTGGCGACAGCCGCAGTCTCACCGCTGTCCGCGCTGAACTGGGTGTGGGTGAACCCCCAACCGGGCCAGCCCGCGTTTCCGCGCCATTCGGAGGCGGGCAGCCGCGGAGACCAGAAGAACAGGGCCGCAACGACGATCATCACCACCGCACATAGCGAGGTCGCCACGGCGACCCACCGGCGCGCCGTGCGTCGTCGACGTAACCGATTCGGGGGCACAGGATGTCGCGCAGCCATGACTGGTGTCAGATGATCGGCTCTTGATGCGGACCCTGCGGAATGCTCGAACGGAGCTTGACATACAGGCCGACGTCGAGAGCGATGAGAATCACGAAGATCGCGGTGGCCGACCCGGTCAGGACTGCCGCTGTTCGTATGAGCACTTCGATCATGTCGGCCCAACTCCTTTGTTTCGAACCATTCATTCCGCTACCAGGGCACGCAGACGAGTTCGCTGTAGAGGTAGTCGATCTGCTCGGCACCCAGGCTGGTGCTGCGGTACATCTTGGCCCAGTTGGTCAGGCGAAGCGACAGAAGCGGATTGCGCTCGATGATCCGTTGCTCGGCCAGAGTGGCGACCAGCCCACGGCGCACCAACAGATGACGGGTCAGTGGGATCAACATCCGGTGGAACAGTTCCGGATCAGAGACATACAGGATGATTGCAAACAACGGCAGCCCTCGGCGTCGGAACTCCCGGTACATGACGTAGCAGGATTCCCGCCCCCGGGTGAGGACGACATGGTGCGCGGCGAGCGCATGCGCGTGATCGCGGTAGATCTGCAGTTCCGTTCCGGCGAGTGTCCGCTCCAGCACCGCCGGGTCGGCACTGACCTTCGTTCGGCCGGGAATGGTGGGCCAGGGCAGGTTGGGAATGAACGCCGCAGAGGTGTCGAGGAACCGAAATTTGTGCCACGCAAGTATTTCCTGTGGTCCCTCGTCGGGTGACAGGACGGTGAAGTGGTAATCATCCTGTGCCAGCAGTGCTTTCAGTAACAAGATACTTCGAGACCGGTAATCGGGAAGCACGCACCAGGAGCTCATGTTGCAGAAGCGTTCGAGGCGTCCGGCGATCATCCGTTCGGAGTACAGCGCCAACAAGGTGCCGACAACCCGATGCCCGTCCCGAAGCATGAACCCGCGATTGGGCGCCTGGACCTTCCACGGCATCGTCGAGCACGATGCTGTCCAGGGAACGCGGTGATTGTGGTTGGTGCGCAGGAATTCTGCCACCTCGCCCACGTCAGCATCCGTGATCTCGGTCAGAGCGACGGTCATGGCGCCGGCTCGTCACAGAACTGACGGCAATTCTGCCGCCACCACGCCTGTCCCGAAGCGGGCAGACTTCCGATCGGGTCGTAGTACGGGTAAACCCGGTGCAGCGCATCGATGTCCGTGCCCTCCAAACCGGTGCGGTAATTCTTGCTCCAGTGGGATATGCCTCGAATCCGGTCGTAATACACCACCTGATGAACCCAGCGCTTGCCGACAAGGGGAACGTCGCACACGAGTCGCGGGGTGGCAAAGCCCGGCAGGTAACCCATGATTTCCAACTGCAGTTGTTGCGCTTCCCACAAGGCGATCCGCCAGTGTTCGGCGTGGGGAATCATGTCGCACATATAGAAGTAGTACGGCAGTATGTTGGCCTCGCCCTGCAACGCGAAGCACAGGTCCAGCAGGTCCGCAGAGGTGGCGTTGACGCCGCGCATCAACACTCCCTGGTTGCGGACGTCACGCAGTCCGGCACCGAGAAGGGCTCGCGCGGCGGCGCCGACCGAGGGAGTCACCGACTGCACATGGTTGATGTGGGTGTGCAGGGCCAGATTGACACCACGCGCAGCGGCAATCTGCGCCACCCGGTGGACGCCGTCGAGCACCTTTGCCTGTAGCCAGTGCTGCGGCAGCGCCACCAGCGCCTTGGTCGCCAGACGAATGTCGCGGATGGTGTCGATCTCCAGCAGCTGCAACACAAACGTTTCCAGCCGCGGCCAGGGAAGGTTCGCCACATCGCCTCCGGAAACCACGACATCGCGGACCGTCGGAGTGGCGCGCAGGTATTCCAGCATTCGTTGCTGCCGGTCAATGGGCTGCAAGGTCAATTTGGCCTTGCTGACCGAGGGCGTGGAGTTCCCGATCAGATCCATCCGGGTGCAGTGCCCGCAGTATTGCGGGCAGGTGGAGACCATCTCGGCCAGCACCTTCGTCGGATATCGATGGGTCAGCCCTTCCACGACCCACATGTCGCTCTCGTGCAACGAATCTCGCTCGGCGTACGGATGTGAGCACCATTGTGGGTCGCGATCGCTGAACACCGGCAGCATGTAACGACGGATCGGGTCGGCATAGAACGCCTCGGTGAAGTTTCGCCGTTCTGATGCGCAGTGGGGGGCCATGGTGTTGAGCATCTGCGGCGGTAGCAACATCGACATGGTGGCCCGCTGTTGTTGATCGGCGGCCAGATCGGCGTAGAACCGCTCGTCGAGCAGAGAGCCGGCCACCTCACGCAACTGAGCGATGCTTTTGATCGAATGCGCCCGTTGCCATTGCGCGTCTTGCCAATCGGACTCGGTCACCGTCGCCCACCCCGGGTACCGTCGCCAGTCCGGTTCGAACAGCTGGGTCCTTACATAGGTGTATGGCTGGTCGGCGGCTGCGGTAAAACCGGCATGCGGCCGTTCAATGAGGGTTGTCATCAGACCAATGCCTTTCGCGAGATGATCGCCGACTCCGTGCCGTGGATCAGTTCGGTGACGACCCGGCGGCCCGATCTGATCGCACCTTCCATCAGCCCGAAGAACTCCAGACTGGTCTCGGTACCCGCCCAGTGCACCCGTCCATGCGGCTCGGTCAGGGTCGGTCCCAGCCGCAGCCAGTCACCCGGGCCGAACAGTGCGGCGTAACAGCCTCTGCTGTACTTCTCGGTCAGCCAGTCCGTCACCGTGCAGTGTGTCGGTACCGGCAATTGCGGAAACAGTCGGCGGGTATGGGCCAGCGCAGCATCTCGCTGCAAGACCGGCGGCAGCCCAGAGAATGCCGCGGCCGCCGATCCGGTGACGAATCCCGTGAGTACTCCGGCTGATTCGTCGCGTGGCGAATCGTCGACGGTCGACAACAATGGTCCGTCACTACTCACGGACCATCCGGAGAGGCCCTGTTCGCGCCAGACCGGAGCCGGATAGCCCAGGTGCACTTTGACGGCGCAGCCGCGTCCGGTGGCCATCGTCGCCCTCGGCTCTCGCAGGGCAGGCGTGAACTCGATCTGCTGGGCCAACAACGGCGGAATGGCGACGATCACCCGGTCTGCTCGGTACTCGCGGGGAGATGCCTGCCCATTCGAATGGCACCGCACCACAACATCGTCGGTGTCCTGATCGATCGCACAGACCGGGCTGCTCAAGAGCACTCGGTCTCCGAGCTGCTTCGCGAGGGCCTGAGCCAACAGATGCGCGCCACCGTCGACCCGCCACTGTTGGGCTCCGCCTTCGAACGCGTTGAGATAGCGGATGCCTCCGCCCGAGTGCAGATAGAAGGCCATGTGCAGCGCAGAGATCGCGGTCGGATCGGCCGCCATCATCTCGCCGAGGAACAACGGGAAGAAGGTCTGTGCGTCCCGATGCGTGACGTGATCGGCCAGCCAACGTGCCGCGGACAGCCGATCGAGTACGTCGGCTCTCGGGCTCAGCCATGGCGCATCGGGACGAATCTGGGCGACCAACTCCTCCAGCTGGTCGAACAGATCACCGAGAGCAACCGCATCCAACGGCGGCACGCGACTTGACGTCGTGGTGCGACGGTCTGAGATCAGGAACGTGCTGTCACCGGACATTCCGGTCGAGACAACCTCAAGTTCATGTTCCCGAAGCAATCCGAGCAATTCGGTGTGCCGCACGCCCAGATAGGCCGCACCTCCGTCGGCGGCCACACCTGCCGACAGGGGAACTCCGTGCATGCGGCCGCCGACCCGGTCCCGCGCCTCGAGCACGGTCACCTCCGCGCCCGCCGCCACCAGATCGACGGCAGCGGTGAGCCCGGCCAGACCGGCGCCGACCACCACGACCCGCATGTCTGCCGCGCTCATCAGACCAGCTCGGCGACTTTGTCGAACAGACCTGCAGGTGACGGACTCTCGACGAAGTCTTCGTACAGCAGCTCCGGTCCGTGGTCTCGGGCTATCGCACTGAGCACACGGGTGGCCAGAAGTGAGTCACCGCCGAGTTCGAAGAAGTCGGAGTGCGCATTCACCTCGCTGTAATCGAGGACCCTGCGGAAGATCTCGATGATGTGATCGACGCTCATGTTGTGCTCCCTTTGTTTACGGGGTCCGCTGCGGCGCGCTGCGTGGCCCTCCGATCGACCTTTCCTCTGGACGTATAGGACAGCCCGGCAACGAATTTCACCCTGGCCGGCACAAACTGGCCGGGGAGCCGGTCTCGCAGGTAACGTTTCAGCTCCGCCTGGGTGGTCGGTGCGGAGGCGACAACGTAGGCGGTCAGGGCGGTGACACCCAACAGACGCTCACCGACTACCACCGCCCCGGAAACCGCGGGATGAGTGGTGAGTTGCGCCTCGACCTCGGCTGGATGCACCCGAACTCCGAGGACCTTCACCTGCTCATCGATACGGCCCCGGCCATACACCAATCCGCGCTCGCCGCGGACGACCAAGTCACCGGTGCGGAACCACCGAGTCTGGTCTGCGCCATGGTCGGTGACCGGGAACGCTTTCGCGGTGAGTTCAGGAAGGCCGAGGTACCCGGTGGCCAGGCCTGGTCCCGACACCAGTAGTTCGCCCTCGTCGGTGACGTGATCCCGCACATGCGGCAGTGGGCGTCCGAGCGGTGCGTCGGTGTCGTCGGCCGCCACGTCTGCTTCGGTACCAGGACCGCTGAGCTGCACGGCGTGGGTGATCATCGTGGTCTCGGTGCACCCATAGGTGTTGAGCAGCCGAATCCACCCGACGTCGAGTTCTCGCCACTGCCGCAACCGAGTGGGATCGACCCGCTCCCCCCCGATGATCACCAGTCGGATGCTGTCTGGCAATGTCGCGCGTTCCTCGTGCAGGAACAGCACGAGCTCGTGCCAGAACGCGGTCGGCAGATCGAGCACGGTGACTTCCTGATCTGCCAGCATGCGGACGAACTTCGGAAAGCTGCCGCAATGGGCCGCGTCGTCGAAAACCAGTGCAGCACCGGAGGTCAGAGCCGGAAGGATTTCTTCGAGGCACGTGTCCCAGCCGAGGGAGGCGAACTGCAGCACCCGATCCCGGGCGGTGATCGCGAACAACCTGCGAAGCGCGCGCACCGTCACCGTCAGCGCCTGCCTCGACACCATCACCGGCTTGGGCGCACCGGTGGAACCCGACGTGCACAGTACATAGGCTTGGTCACACTGATGCCATAGCATCACCGGCAGAACGAATTCCGCTTTCGGTTCTTCGGCGTCGGGGTTTTCGATCCGGTCCACGCCGATCACCTCGACAATTGAACTCCTGCGGGCAACGGGCAGCGCGGCGTCGATCGGACAGTAGGTGGCCCCGGCCCGCAGCGTTCCCAGCAGGTGGTCGACCACAGTGGGCTGGTGAGAGACGAGCACCCCGACCCGACCGGTTGCATCGACGGCGCCGGATCGGCGGGCGCGATAGTGCCGCGCAGTGCGACGTACCCGCGTGGCGAGTTCGGCATAGCTGATGACGGATCCGTTGTGCACGATTGCAGCCCGGTACGGCCAATTCCGGGCAGCGGCCGTGAAGTCGGCAACGACGTCACCGATGATGTCGATGCCGCCGACTGCGACATCTGTGTCAAGAAAAGCGTTGTGAGACATGGCTTCCTCACCGGCTGATAGGGATGGTCATGATGTCAACAGGACGAAGCGTTCGATGACGACGGCCACGAAGCCGATCAGAAGGGGGATCGTGGCGACAGTGAGCGGACGCAGCCTCCGACGCTGGTGAGGCGACAGGTACACCCGCCTCGCCTCGCGCACGCCGAGGAAGCCCACCAGCATGACAAGGAACGCCACGCCGACGGAGGTCCACGGTGTGCTCCACACCTGCAGTCCCGTGGACGATGGCGTGAAGCGGTTGGGAACCGTTCCGGGCGGCCAGTCCAGGGTGTAGATGGATGCGTCCCGGTTCTCTACGACCACGCGGATGCCCGGGGCGGCAGCCACCGCGCTGCGGAATCGAGCAGCCCAATCGAGCGAATATCCTTGCCCGAACGCTATGTAGGCCTCCTGGCTGCGGGTGGTGATCAGGTATGAACCGGGGCCCTGTTCCCTGAGCGTCTGAATGACCGCGGCGACGTCGGTCGGATCAACCGGCGCCATGGTGTTCATCCAGTGGACCTTCTCCACGTCCCGGTAGCCCAGCGGCATGAAAGGCGTCGAGTTGAGTTCCGGTTTGGCAGTGACATAGACGAACTTCGTGTGCCCACGGTCCGACGATTGCGTGTAGACGGTCTCGACCGCGCTGACCGCTCCCGACGGGATCCGTTCGAACGCCTCGTTGCCGAAGCGAGTGACGAAGAACGAGAACAGCAGCGCCACGGTGGATACGCCGGCCACGCACAACGCGAGAACCGACGGGCGCGACGCCGGCCGGGGAAAGAAGGCCAACGCCGCGAGCACGCTCAACGGCGCGAGCGCGAACAAGTAGACGCGCAACGCCATCTCGCCGCCGTAGCTCTGCATGAGCGCCAGGCCGACCGGCGCGGCGGCCAGCACGAGCAGCACCCGGTCCTCGATACCGCGCCGCCTGCGGCGGAGCAGTCCAACTCCGGCGAGGAGGAAGACGAGCACCGTCGTGAGCATGCGGGCGTGGACGACGAACTGGTGATCGGCGTTGCCGAGGCTGGCACGATCCCCCATGGCCCCACCGACATTCCCGACCCCGCTGACCACCTCGTGGATGTTGCCGCCCCAATACGCCTGGGTCATATAACTGATCCAGGCCAGCAGCAAGACTACGAGCAGCACCGGGAGTCCGGTGAGCTCACACCGACGGGCGAGGACCAAAGCGACGACGCTGAGCAGCATCGCAAATGGAGTCAGCTGATGACACACGGTGGCTGCCGCGAACATGACCACCAGAACTGTCAGCACCACAACGCGTTCGGCGGGTCCGGCCGGCTTCGGCAGCAACTCACCGCGGGCCGCATCGCGCCAGAGCCAACCCCACAGCCGCACTCCGGGACGCAGGTACTTCGGAACCTCCTCGGACGTGCGCGGTGGTGGGCGGAACCACATCACCAGGAAGGCCACGAAGAGCAGGTAGAGCACCAGCGAGGAGCCCTGGGGCGAGAAGTAGTCTTGGCCAACCCAATTCAGGATGCAATACAGCAGCGCGGCCAACCACTTTGCCTGCCAGGACACCCACAGGGCACTCATCAACAACCCGAGCGCCACCAGGTACAACAGATTGTGCACGACCGGGGTCACGGTGAGAATGGTGCGCAGCGCCGCCAGCTTGCCCGAGCCGATCCAGAACGCGGCCAGTCCGAAGAATCCGGGCCAGGACCAGCGGGTGTCGAGTGCCGGCGCGGTGGTCCCGGTGCGATCGATGAACTCGACAAAGCCGGCATGCACCCAGGTGATCGCGAAGCGCGGTTCGGACTCCAGCAGCAAGGTGATGCCATGCAGCATGACGACGAGTAGCAGCAGCTGGGCGCAGAGCAGCCATATGCAACAGCGTGGAAGGGCCAGTGCACCAACGAAACTGAGGGTCAGTAGACCCAGGCCCAGCAGTGTCATCACGGGCAGGACCGAGATCAGGCCCAGACCGGTCATGGCGTCGAGTTCGACATCGTGCAGACGGGCGGCGTAAAGCGCGACCGCGGCCACGGTGAGCAGGCACAGCACCATCACCGGGACGCCCTGGCCACGGGTGCGTGGTCGCGCGGGTTGCTTCGGGCCGTCGGTGATGGCCCGTGACAGCGACACTTCCACGTCGGGCTCACACCTGTCCTCGTAGATCAGTTGAGACATACGGTCTCCCCGTATGCGGAGACCGGCGACGCCGGCCGTCGGGATCTGAGAATCCTCGCCAGATCGGGCAACACAGCCAGCATCACGACAAGCTGGCCGAGCAACACCGCCGCTCCCACCGCGGTCAGCCTCGGGTCACCGAAGTGCGTGAACACCGTCTGGTAGTGCAGTCCGGCAATGACCAGTCCCAGCACTGCCACGGCGCGCAGAGATTGCACCCCCACGATTCGCAGCTGCCTGGTTTGCGCCCGTAGCGTTCCGAGGTAGATGTCGACGACCGCACTGGGCAGGCTGGCGAAGGCCAACAGCTGCAGCAACGGCACGGCGTCGAGGTATCCGGAACCCAAGAGGCCCAAGGTGTATGGCGCGGCAAGCCCGATCACCACGACACCGAACACGAGGACGCCGAGGGCGCGGGTCAGCGCAGAGCGACAATGACCGGCCAAGCTGGACGGCTCATAGACGCCTTCTACCGCCATCGACACCGCCAGATTCACCGCAACGAGGTTCATCATGGTGGCCACGGCCCACGCCAGGAAGAAATACGCGTAGGTATGCGGCGCGACCACCGAGGCCACGAGAACCGGAACCAGGAACAAGGTTCCGTACAGGACGAGGGCACCGAAGTAATCCGCGGCGAAGAACCGGCCGATCTGTGCCACCGTCAACCCGGTCTCATCCGTGGACTTGCGCGCATGCTGCGGTAAGAGCCGGCCGAAGATCAACAGGTTGACCGGGAACAAGACGACGATCATGGGAATGATCCACGAGAAGAACAGGCCGTGCCGCGGCGTGGAGTGTGCGAGCACAACCAGAAGGGCGATCTTCGCGACGGCGAACACTGCATTCCAGACCGGCACCCAGACCGCCATCCGAAGCCCCGTCAACACACTGTCCTGCACCGTCACGACGCTGGCGGCGACCGCCGCAGCGATGAACCACAAGCGGGTACTCGGTTCACGCAACAGGTCATATGCCGGCCCTCCCAACAGGTGCAGGGCCAGCAGTAGCGCCACGGCGAGAACCGCGACCGTGGCCGACGTGACGAGGTAGACGAACCCGACGACAAACGTCGTCCGTTTTCCCGTCTTCGGAATGAAGCGGTTCAGCGTTCCGGCGAAGTTCACTGAGACGAGACCGGTCAACAGCATCAACGCCGAGATGGCGGCCGACCCGCGGCCCACGTCGGAGTCGTCGTAGTAGTGTGCCGCCAGAATCCAGTACACCAACCCGAGGACGCCCGTGATCCCGGTGTTGAGAACGAGCGCATACGCGTTGCGCAGGAACGGGGCCCGGCCACGGCGAACTTCGTCCTGGCGATGGCGAGCAGCCTGCGGTTCGGCCGTCGTCACCTCCTCGACGGTCTGCACGGCGCCGGCAGGCTCAGACATGAGACCGCATCCATTTTCCGGCCCGCCGAGCCCGCCGTACCGAGGCCCAACCCGCCGTCAGAACCCGGTCGCGCCGGAAGATCCGGTTGTCGCCACCGGCCATCACCGAAGCGAACACGGCCAGGTCGGTGCTGCGGCGGATTGTCAACCGCGGCAACATCAACAGGTCGTCGGTTGGGGTGGCGCGGACATTCCGCACAGCAGCCGCGTACTGGTAGCCCACTGCCTGGGCGTTGCGTCGCACCCGCGGCGTGGAGTACCCAAACGGATAGGCAAGGGCTCGCACCGGAGACCCGATGCAGTCCTCGAGCAGTGCCCGCCCGACCCGAAGCTCCTCGTTGAGGGTGGCGTCAGTGATCTGATCGAGCTCGGGGTGACTGTGACTGTGTGCCCCGATCTCGATGCCCGCGGAGGCGAGCTCTCGCACCTGCCGCTGGTTCAGCATGCGCCCCAGCGGCTTTCCCGCGGCGTATGGCCCGGCGTCGGCCATCCAACCTGTCGTGACGAACACCGTCGCCGGAAAGTCGTAGCGCTGGAGAACGGGCCAGGCCCGACGTGCGAAGTCGGCGTAACCGTCGTCGAACGTGAGAACCACCGGTCGATCGGGCAGAGCTGCACCGGTCTCGAACGCTCTGGCCAAGGCCGAGAAGGTCATCCCGGTGAAGCCCTGCTCGACGAGAAGAGAGACCTGTGCATCGAGCGACCCTGGGGTGACGGACAAGCGCCGGGTAGAAGGCGAGGGATCTTCGTCCACCGCGTGGTACATGAGGATGGGAACGGACTTGGTCATCGTTCCTCCACGACCGCTGAACGACGGCGGAGTGGAACGCCGCCACGGGCATATCCCGCCGCCGCAGCGAGCAGACCGACCGAGATGGCACCGGAGCGCTCTATCCCGGCCCGATCCCCGCGCAGTGCCTCACCGACGCCGCGGGCCATACCGCGGGTCAGGGTGCGAGTGGTGTAGCTGCGCTCTGCCGAGAGCCCGTCACCAATACCCACGCTCCGGGTCACGGCCGCCTTCGACAGACCCTCCGCGAAGCACCGGGAGCGGAAGTAAGAGAAGCTTTCTCGTGTGGCCGGCACACGGTGCCAGATCACCGCCTGTGGTTCGAAGACGAATTCCCACTCCGGGCGGTGTTGGCGCACCCGGATGCAGAACTCCGTCTCCTCGCAGCCCAGCGGGCGACGCTGTGCCGAGGTCCGGCCGATGTGGCTCGGGAAGCCGCCCGCCACCGAGAAGACTTCCCGTCGGAAGGAAGCGTTGCCACCCAGCAGGTTACGCACCGGACCCGGCTCTCTTCCGGTGAACGTGCAGCCCAGCACCCAGTCGAACTCTTCCGGAAACCACCGGGGCCTGGCGTTCTCCCACCGCGGCAGTGTGGTGCCGCCGACCCCGACGATGTTCTCGTCGGTGTAGGCGTCCCGAAAGTGTCTGAGCCAGTCGGGATGTGCTACGGCGTCGTCGTCCAGGAAGGCCACCACGTCGCTGGAAGTCATCTCGACGCCGGTGTCCTTACCTCCGGAAAGCCCCTGCTGATACCGGTTTTCGGCCACGATCACGTCGGGCAACGTGGCCCGCAACCGGTCATACAAGTCCCGGTTGTGGTCGACGATGACGACGATCTCGTGTGGCACCGTGGTTTGGTGCCGAACCGATGTCACCGCGGCGATGATGTCGTCCCAGCGGTCGAGCGTATACACGCAGATCACCACGCTGAGGGTGAGCGAGCGCCGACGAGTCGATGTGGTTGCCATGGTCATCGGGAACCTGGTCATCGGGCACCGCCTTCCGGGGTTGGAACTGCCGTGCGCAGCTTGCCCACCGGCACCAGCCATAACAGTGTTGCGATGAGGCCCACCGCGATCGCACCGCCGTGCGGCGACCACGCGTCGGCGACCAGCATGGATTGCGCCACCAATGCGTTGATCGCGACCGCGCCGGCCACACCGACGATCAGCGCCACAACGCCGTTCGCGCTCGGTAGCAGCTGAGCGATCGCCAGCGCGGGCGCCGCCAGCAGGAACGCGACCACCGCCAGGTGTTCGAAGGGCACCGACGGCCCGACGCCGGCCAATGCCAGCCCGGCAACTCCGGCCATCGTCACGGCTGCCGCCACCAGGCGCCCGCGGTATGCGTCGACCGACATCATCCTCACACTCCGACCGGTTCGGCAGTATCCGAGTCGAGAACGGCTCGAAGCCAGCGGACCGTACGCCCGATTCCTTCGGCCAGGTCGATCGCCGGTTCCCAGCCGAGCGACTCGGTGGCCTTGGTCGCATCCAGCGCGATGGCAGGTAGTTCGCCGGTGCGTGCCGGGGCGTACCGAGGTGGCAGCGACCCGTCGAATACCGCCGCCACCAACCGGTGTACGTCGGTGACGCTGGTCTGTTCGCCGGTACCGATGTTGAAGAGGCCGGTGGTCCCGCGTGGCGCGCGGGCAGCGTGCACAAATGCCTCCACGACGTCATCGACGTACACATAGTCGCGGGTTGACGTTCCGTCGCCGTACAAGGTGACCGGGCGTCCTGCGGCGATGGCACTGCCGAAGAGCGCGATGACCCCCGCATCTCCGTGTGGGTTTTGGCGTGGTCCGTAAACATTGGACAGCGCCAGGCAGATCGACTCCATGCCGTACATGGCGGCGTATGCGGTCAAGTAGAGTTCAGCGGCGATCTTGCCGACTGCGTACGGCGACATCGGATCCGCCTTGGCGTTCTCCGTGACAGGCAGGTGGGTCGGCGTTCCGTACCGTGATCCGCCCGATGCCGCGTAGACGATCCGGCGGACATCCGCATGCCGACTCGCCTCGCAGAGGTTGATCGTTCCCAGTATGTTGTTCCGCGCATCGAACAGTGGGTCCTGAACCGACGCCCGGACATCGATCTGCGCGGCAAGATGCATGATGATCTCCGGGTTGGACCCGGCCACAACGGCTTTCAGCTCAGGTGCCTGAATATCGATTCGCAGGAAAGTGAAGCGACCAGGGACCAGCCGGTTCAGCCGGAATGCCTGTTCGAGATTGCGCACATCACCCGTGCACAGATTGTCGACAGCGATCACCTGGTGCCCGTCGGCGAGCAGGCGATCGACGAGATTGGACCCGATGAATCCGGCAGCGCCGGTGACGAGGATTCGCATGATCACTGCCCTATCGATGAGGATGTGGATGGCCGGTTGCGGCCAGCGGAGTCGGCTCTGAATGCAGGTTGTGACCGATCTGTATGGACCCGTTGTGGTTCTGTCGCCCGCTGGGGGCCGCAGGCGCCCGGGTGTCAGTGGAGGCGGGTGTGATCCCGACGCCGCTGTGCATGTCGTGATGTCGCCCTCGGACCACGGTGTTGAGCACCCGCCAGCCATCGCGAACGGCATGCAGATTGGATTTGCCTGCACGGCGCGGCATTTCCAGACTCGGCACTTCGGCGATCCGGAGTCCGGCCTGCATCGCATGGACGGTCATCTCGGCTTCTATCTCGAATCCTGTTGCGGTCAGGTCGAGATGCTCCAGGTAGCGTCGGTGGAATGCACAGAATCCGTAGCAGAGATCCGTGAGATCACCGCCGTAGAGGGTGTTGAACACACCGAGCAGGAAGCGGTTACCCAGTCGGCGAAACCGCGTGATGTCCAACGACCCACCACCGCCCATGAACCGCGAGCCCTTGACGAAGTCATATCCGTTGGCCAGAAAGTGCAGGTAGTGACGGATCTCCTGGGGCGCCATGCTGCCGTCGGCATCCATCATCACGATGACATCGCCAGTTGCGGCGAGGAAGCCGGTTCTCAACGCGCTACCCTTGCCTGCCCCCTCCTGGGCCACCACCTTGACGTCGGGGCGATAGCTGCGGGCGGTCGTCAGTGTGGCATCGGTCGAATCACCGTCGACCAAGATGATCTCGTCGACGTCTGAGGCGATCTGTTCCAGCACCCACGCAATGTTGCGTGCCTCGTTGCGAACCGGGATCACCAGGCTGACGGTGGATGCACGCGGTGCACTGGTAGATGCTGATCCATTGTGGTTGATGGTCGCCAGGTCGGTCATTGAACTACTCCTTCGGAAATCCTCAAGTTGCTTGGATGTTCACCAATCAGGTGTCACTCGACCGTCACCGATTTGGCGAGATTGCGCGGCTTGTCGACGTCGTGACCGAGTGCAAGAGCGAGGTTGCGAGCCAGGATCTGCATGGGTATCACGCTCTCCAGCGGACCCCAGGCATCAACCGGAATTGTGTTGACGGGCATGGTGCTTCCGGCCGCACCAATGGTGATGACGCGTCCACCGCGGGTCTCCACCTCTGCGACGTTGCCGGGCAATTTGGGATCTCCGTTGTCGACGACCACCACCGGCGTGCCCGGGGCAACCAGCGCCAACGGGCCGTGCTTGAGCTCACCGGCTGGGTAATGCTCGGCCCACCGGTAGCTGAGTTCCTTGAGCTTGAGGGCACCTTCGGCCGCGTACGGCAGACCCGAACCCCGCGACATGAAAATGAAACCCGCATCGGTGGTGAGGTCTTCCACTATCGGCGGTACCACACACTTGGCTATGGTCGCGGCCGCCGCGAGCCGATCGGGCAGACGCCTCAGATCGTCGGTGAGCCGCCGGCCAGATCGCACCGAAATTCTCCGCATTGCCACCAATGCCGAGACCATCACCGCCACGCCCGAGACGATCTGACACACAAAGGTCTTGGTGGCAGCCACACCGATTTCTGGCCCTGCTGAACATCCGACGACGGCATCTCCGAGCCGCGACAGCGTGGAATACCGGTTGTTGGTCAGCACCAGCACGGGCGACTCGCCCACGGCCGCAGACTCCACCGCACGCAACACGTCGGCGGTCTCACCGGACTGACTGATCGCCAGGCAAAGCTGAGAAGAGTCGGCGATTTCGGCAGGTGTTTCACTGCCTACCGTGGAAGCTACCGGGATCCCACCGATTGCCCGCACCAGATTGCCGATCACGTTGCCGGCATTCAAGGAAGTGCCGCATCCGATCACTCGCAATCGGTCGAAAGGTGGCAGACCGAGGTCGCGCCAGAACGCCCCGGTGGCGATCTCATCCCCGAGCTCATCGAGCAGTCGGGCCACGGCTTGCGGCTGCTCGTCGATCTCCTTCGCCATGTAGTCGGCGTAACCGTTCAGATCGACGTCGCTGCCTCGCCACACGCACCGAGCGGTATTGCCGCGGTGACCGTCGTCGGTGAGGTCGACGACCTCACCGTCGGCAAGCACACGGAATTCGTCGATCCAATCAGCGATCGCCGCGATGTCACTTGCCGCGAAGTCCCCGCGGTCGGTATGCGCCACCAACAGCGGGGAATCCTTAGCGGCCACTGCGATCCTGCCGGTGGGCTGCTCGAGAACAGCGAGCGCCCAAGAACCCTGGACCCTGACGAGTGCTTTCCGCACTGCCACCAGGAGATCGGCGCAGCAGTTTCGCTCGTGCTCTATCAGGTGGCACAGCACTTCGCTGTCCACGGTCGTCGACAGGTGGTGACCTTGCGCCACCAACATGGCCCGAAGGCTTGCCGCATTCTCGATGATCCCGTTGTGCACCAGGCTGATCTGTCCCGTGCAATCGACGTGAGGGTGCGCATTGCCTTCCGTCACCGACCCGTGGGTCGCCCATCGGGTGTGGCCGATCCCCACGCCGTCGAGCTGGGGGCCGGACCACTTGTCCAGCAGTCTTTCCAGCCCACCGACCCGGTCGATGGTCCGGAGTCGGATGACGTCGCCAGAGGTTGTCCGCAGGGCGACCCCGACGGAGTCGTACCCGCGGTACTCGAGCCGACGTAAACCCAGTCGCAGATAGTCGATTGCAGGACGGTCCGTCCGGCAGGCGATGATGCCGCACATCAGCCGACCCCCCGATCAACGAGCACGATTTCCACCGAACCGGACCCGGAAACTCCGTCGCCAGCGACGTCTTCGCTTGGCCCTGAGCTAACCCCCGCAAACATGACTTCACTATCGAGGCCTGAAAGCCGTTGGTACATGGACCAAGAGAGCGATTTTCGAACTGGACCCCGGACTAGATCTCTGGGGGGATCTCGCCGGCAAGAACCGTCCGGGCCATCGCCGCGGCCTGTGCCCGAGTAGTGACACCGAGCTTGGTGAGCAGGCTGTGCACGTGATTCTTGACGGTATGAACGGCAATGCACAGCTCATCGGCGATGTCCCGATTCGCAAGCCCTAGTTCCAACATCCGGAGGATCTGGATCTCACGAGCCGTGAGGACTAGTTCCTTCGCCTTCGATGGGCGTTGAGACGCGAGCGTGGACAACCGCCGCAACAAGATCGCCGAAACTCTTGGCGAACATAGCGACTCCCCCGCAGCAACCTTGTGTATCAAGGCAAGCAGATCTTGCAGGGTTTCGGTGCGCAGGTGATAACCGGCCACCCCGGCCTCGGCGCAGGCGACGATCTCAGACTCGTCGTCCTCCGATACACCCAGAACGACGACTCGGACTTGGGGCCCCAAGCTCAGCGCGCATCGCAACAGGACCGCGCTGTCACGGGTGCCCATGTTCAACACCACCACTCGAGGCATCCGGGCCTCGAATGCCGCAGTCAAGGTGGGTAGGTCCCAGGCCACCCCGGGCGAGACCGCGCCATGCGACAGAAAGACCCCGACCAGATAATCGCGGTACAACGTGCAGTCATCGACAAGGAGAACCCGCGCGTCGCGGAGCAGACCTCGGCCGTCGACCAGCTCGCTGTAGGCATCCATCCGTCCGCCGAGAACAGGCGGGCGCTCCCAGTCCTGAAGTCCGTCGAGCGACGGCGGCAACATCGACGGTCTGATCGGATGATGCCCGCTACCGCTCGCAGGACCGAGTGCCGACTCAGCCTGGTGCGAGATGATCACCGCGGCTTCGTCCTCAGTCGTCAGCGCCACCGCGCCGCAAGGTGACGAAGTCCGCATATCGACTGCCGTGCCGTCCACTGAAGTGAGACTTTTCAGTTCCGGACCGGAGAGGTTTCCGTCCTCCTCGGAGAGGACGGCATCGGTCGTATCGCTGGCCAAATCGATCGCATGGTCCACGGTCCTTCCTCCGGAGAGGTTTACACCTGATATAGATGTCCCAAAGGTGGGCCGATGGTATGCATTTGCCAGTTTCAGGGTCAACCGTTTCCCACTGCCGTCCTTGGCAAATGTTTCCTTCAGAAAAGCCGATGGACATACCCGAAATACGAGGTTTGAAACCTGCGAGTGCATAGCTGCTGCGAAAGCGAGCTTTAAGGACACCCAGGCGCGTGAAGCCCACTTTTTCGTACCGAAGGTTGGTTTTTCGCCGTATAGGACTGGGCGAAGAGCCTGTCAGTACGCTGCGAAAAAGCTGAACGCAGTACGGTTCAGTCCTCAGCCCTTGAAAACGTCATTCCGGCGCCTGCCGGACTAGCAATGATCTTGAACGTTACAAAGCAACAGCCGAAAATTTGCTGGACCGGACGTACACCCTCCTTGCGGGCGACGACTACATCCGCTTCCAGAGATCGTCCGGGCTGGAATGACGCGGTGCCTCCGGGGCCACCGGAACCGGACCGGGCGCCGGGTGGCTCGGCGCAGCAGGAGCCGCCGCGGCGGGCGGCGCCGACGCCGGCGGAGCCGACGAAACGGGCGGCGCCGAATGCGGGGCGGCCGACGCGGCCCCACCGGAACGGTCGTTCAGCTGAGACTCGCGAGCCTCCAGCCCGGCCTCGCGCCGGTCCTGTGCGGTATCGCGATCGTTCTGCTGTGCCTCGCGGTCGTTTTGTTGCTTGTCCCGCTCGTTGAGCTTGGCTTCGCGTTCGTCCTGCTGCTGTTGGGGGTTCGGCCCACCGGGACCGCCTGGGCCGCCGGGCTGGCCGGCGCCGGGTGCACCGCCGCCGTTCTCGCCGCCGCCCTTGGCGCCTTCCATGGCCTTCATCAACGGCTCCATCAGTGAGCCGAACTGCCCGCCCATCTGACCTGCCATCTGGGCGGGTTGACCGGCCATCTGGCCCATCTGGCCGAGCTGCCCCATCATCTGGCTGAGCTGACCCACACCCTGCCCACCGGACTCGTCAGCCTTCTCGTAGGCCCCTTGGGCGTCAGAGAGCTTGCCGTTGAACATGTTCTCCTTGGCCGACAGCGCTGTCACATTCGTGGTCAGCGACGCCGCCAGGGTCGGCACGATTCCGGCGATCGTCATGCTCATCGCGTCCTCGCCGGGCTGAATCGACGGCAGGTCCGGCAGCTGTACCTCTGCGGGGCTCCAGTTGAGCGCACCGGGAGTTGTGAGCGGACTAGACACCGTTGCCACCTCTTTCTCGCAGAGACAGGTCACCAATCGTCATATTCATCATCGCCATCCCCCAACTCGTGTTCCAACGGAGCCGGAACGGCCAGCCCGGTCGTCGTACCCCCGCCGCCGCCGGCCCGCTGACCCCCGCCCATCATGCCCATACCGCCGCCCATGCCGCCGCCCGCCGCATTGGCGGCGGCCAGCGGCGCGACGCCACCGATCACCGCGGCGCTGGCACCGGGGTCGACCGACACCGGCGCGGTGCTGCCGCCGACCATCTTCGCCAACAAGGGAGTCTGCGGGCTACCGCCACCGGCCCCGCCGGGCAGACCGGCCGACTTCACCAGGCCCGCACCGCTGCTCGGCCCAGACCCACCGGCCAACGGGTGATTCGAGAACGCCGAGAACGGGCTGGCGCCACCGCCGGTGCCCTTCCCACCCGAACCGAGCATCGACGTCAGCTGCTGAAGCGGCTGCGACAGCTGTTGCAACGGCTGGGCGAGCTGCTGAGGAATCTGCCCGGCCATCTGCGGAATCTGCCCCAGCATCTGCGGCAGCTGGCTGATCATCTGCAGCATCTGATCGGCACCCTTTTGCGCGGCCTGCTGTGCCTGGGCGGTGGGTGGGGTGCCGACCTGCGGGAGGTTGGCGATGGTGCTGAGGCTGCTGGCCATCTCGGAGCTGGCCGCCGAAACCGTCGCGATGTTCTGCGAGAGCCCCATCTTGATCCGGCTCTCGATCAGCTCCTGCTTGTTGCTGAACGGCAGCGCCTGCAAAGCCATGACCTCTTGCTGAACCTCTTCGGCCGCGGCGTTGAGCATGGTCTTGGTCTGCACCACGGCTGCGGCCATCTGGGTCAACGCGGTGGCGATGGCCTGCGCCTGTGCGGCATTTGCCTCGTGCCCGGCGATCATTCCGGTCGCCTCACCCGACGCCGCCAGCGAGGCACCGCCCTGCCACTCCCCGGTGAGCTTCGAGAGTTGGCTGGTCTGTTGAGGAACGACGGAGCCGCTGATCTTCGTCGCGACCTTGGTGTACGACGCCGCCGCTGCGGTCAGCTGGTCCTCATCGATATTCGGCCAAGCCGGTCCCTGCAACGTCTGCGACCCGTACGGGCTGCTGTCGCGCGGCATCCCCATGCCACGGCCCCCTTCTACGCGTGGTGCACATCCGGAGCAAACATTACCGTGCCATGCGGCGGTGACAATGCACCTTTTATCCCAAGATCAACCCGGAAGTCGGCACCCCGGTGCCCGCGGTGACCAGCACGTGCTCGACGCCCTCAACCTGGTTCACCGAGGTGCCCCGCAACTGGCGCACACCTTCGGCGATGCCGTTCATGCCATGGATGTAGGCCTCACCGAGCTGACCACCGTGGGTGTTGATCGGCAGCCGGCCACCGATCTCGATGGCACCGTCGGCAATGAAGTCCTTCGCCTCACCCTTGCCGCAGAAGCCGAGCTCCTCGAGCTGGATCAGCGTGTAGGGCGTGAAGTGGTCGTAGAGGACCGCGGTCTGGATGTCGGCGGGCGACAGACCGCTCTGCTCCCAGAGCTGACGTCCCACCAGGCCCATCTCGGGTAGGCCGAGCTCGTCGCGGTAGTACGAGTACATCGTGAACTGGTCGGTGCCTGCGCCCTGGGCGGCCGCCTCGATGATCGCCGGCCGGTGCTTGAGATCCTTGGCCCGCTCGGGGGTGGTGACGACGATGGCCACGCCACCGTCGGTCTCCTGGCAGCAGTCCAGCAGACGCAGCGGCTCGGCGATCCACCGGGAATTCTGGTGATCCTCGATGGTGATCGGCTTGCCGTAGAAGTGCGCCTTCGGATTGTTGGCGGCGTGCTTGCGATCGGCCACCGACACCGCACCGAAATCGGCGCTGGTAGCGCCATATTCGTGCATGTACCGCTGGGCAATCATGGCCACCGAGGCGGCCGGCGTGCTCAACCCGTGCGGGTAGGACCAGCTGTACTCGACGCCGCGCGAATCGGCGTTGACGGTCAGGCCGGTCATCACCTGCCCGAACCGGAACTCCGAGCGCTCATTGAAGGCTCGGTACGCCACAACGACTTCCGCGACACCGGTCGCGACGGCCAGCGCCGCCTGTTGGACGGTCGCTGCCGCGGCACCGCCGCCATAACCGATCTGGCTGAAGAACTTCAGGTCGCCGATCCCGGTGGATCGGGCCACGGCGGTCTCCAGGTTGGAGTCCATCGTGAACGTGACCAGACCGTCGACGTCCGAGGGCGCCAGGCCCGCGTCGTCGAGCGCGTCGAGCACCGCCTCGGCGGCCAGACGCAGTTCACTACGACCGGAGTTCTTGGAGAAGTCGGTGGCACCGATCCCGGCGATCGCTGCCTTGCCGGACAAGCCGCTCATGCCTGGTCTCCCAAAGTAAGCGTGGCCGTGGCGATCACGTGATCGCCGAGGCTGTTGGATCCGGTCACCTTGACGGTCACCACATCATCCTCGATCGCGGTCACCTCACCACGGAACGTCACGGTGTCATATGCGTACCACGGCACGCCGAGGCGCAACCCGATCGACTTGATCCGCGCCGACGGCCCCGCCCAGTCGGTGAGGTACCGCTGGACCAGCCCGGTGTCGGTGAGGATGTTGACGAAGATGTCCTTGGATCCCTTGGCCTGCGCCTTGTCCCGATCGTGGTGCACGTCCTGGTAGTCGCGGGTGGCGATGGCCGTGGACACGATGAACGTCGGGTCTCCGTAGAAGGCGAGCTCGGGCAGCTTCTGCCCGACGGTTGCGACGGGCGCGCTCACTTGGCCGGCTCCCATGCGTAGAGCGTCCATGCCGGGCTGACCTCGCTGTCCGGGAAGTCGATAAAGGTTGCGCGCACGGGCATTCCGATCTCCACCTTGTCGGTGTCCACATTGCGCAGCTCACCGAGCATGCGCACGCCTTCTTCGAGTTCCACCAGCGCGATGACGAACGGCAGGCTGCGGCCCGGCACCTTGGGCGCGTGGTGCACGACATAGCTGAACACCGTGCCGTTGCCCGAGGCCACGACATACTCGATCGGTTCTTCTTTGGCCTGCCACACCGCAGGCACCGGCGGATGCTGCAGCGAGCCGTCCGGACGCTTCTGGATGCGCAGCTCGTGCGCGTTCACACCGTCCCAGAAGAACTGGGTGTCCTTCGACGATGCCGGACGCATCAGCTTGTCCGGGTCGAGGTCCTCGGGAACAGCCGGTTTGTCGGCCGCCCGTGGCTTGAATTTCATGATGCGCCAGTTCATCTCGGCGACAGTCTCGGTCTCACCGACGTCACCGACGGTCCAGGTGATGAGCTGGTTGATGAAGAAGCTTTCACCCAGCGCAGTTTGCTTGGGGCCCACCACGTCGACGATCTCGGCGTGGATGGTGACTTCTTCGCCGGGCTGCAGGTACCGGTGGTAGGTCTGCTCACAGTTCGTCGCGACCACCCCGACATATCCGGCATCGTCGAAGAGCTTCATGATCTTCGACAGCGGATCGTCGTCGGATCGACCCTGACCCAACCCGCCCATCGTCCACACCTGGATCATCGCCGGCGGCGCGACGACGCCGGGATGACCGGCGGCCTTGGCCGCTTCGGCATCGACGTAGATGGGGTTCTTGTCGCCGATGGCGTCGACCCAGTGGTGAATCATCGGCTGGTTCACCGGGTCTCGGCCCGCACGCGGCTCGCTCGTACCGGCCGCCTTGATCTTCTCGATTCCGGCCTGCAGATCACTCATCGGCGTACTCCCCGTCGAAAGTGAAGTTGTTTGCGAGAATCGGACAATTTCTCGCCATCGAGTTCACGCTCGACGTCGTCCACCATCATCGCGGAACCCTCGGCACGCGCAGACCCGACGCCGCAATCATCTCCCGCATCACCTCGTTGACTCCACCACCGAAGGTGATGACCAGGTTGCGCTTGGCCATCTTGTCCAGCCACACCAGCAATTCGGCGGTCTCCGGGTCGGCGGGGTTGCCGTACTTGCCGACGATCTCCTCGGCCAGCCGGCCGACTTCCTGGATCCGTTCGGTGGAGAACACCTTGGTGGCCGCGGCATCGGCCACGGCGATCGTCTCGCCGGAGGCGGCCACCTGCCAGTTGAGCAGCTCGTTGATCCGCCAGATCGACTTGATCTGCCCGAGAAGGCGTTTCACGTCGTCGTGCTCGATCGGGGTGACCCCGTCCGAACCGGGCTTGGACGCCCAGGCGTGCACCTGGTCGTAGATGCCGGCGACGCGGCCGGCCGGGCCCAGACCGACCCGCTCGTGGTTGAGCTGGGTGGTGATGAGCTTCCAGCCGCCGTTCTCCTCCCCGACGAGCATGTCGGCGGGCACGTGCACGTCGTTGTAGTACGACGCGTTGGTGTGGTGCGCACCGTCGGACAGGATGATCGGGGTCCAGGAGTAACCCGGATCCTTGGTGTCGACGATCAGGATCGAGATGCCCTTGTGCTTGGCGGCCGTGGGATCGGTCCGGCAGGCCAGCCAGATGTAGTCGGCATCGTGGGCGCCGGTGGTCCACATCTTCTGCCCGTTGACGATGTACTCATCGCCATGCCGCACCGCGGTGGTGCGCAGCGAGGCCAGGTCCGTTCCGGCGTCGGGCTCGGAGTAGCCGATCGCGAAATGCACGTCACCGGAAAGGATGCCGGGCAGGAACTTCTTCTTCTGCTCCTCGGTGCCCAGCGCCTGCAGGGTGGGGCCCACTGTCTGCAGCGTGACCATCGGCAACGGGATGTCCGCGCGGTTGGCCTCGTTGATGAAGATCTGCTGCTCGACCGGGCCGAAACCCAGACCGCCGTACTCCTTGGGCCAGCCGACACCGAGCTTGCCGTCGCTGCCCATCCGCTTGATCACCGTGCGGTAGGCCTCGTTGTGCCGATCGGACTCCATCGCCTTGGCTTCTTCGGGCGTGATGAGAGTCGAGAAGTATTCGCGCAGTTCGGCTTGTAGCGCCCGCTGTTCGGGCGTCAGATCGATGAACATTTACGCTCCCACCAGGTCGAGGCGATGCGACGGACCACCCAACAACCGGGTCAGATCCTTGATCGAGGAGTAGTAGCGGTCCATCGGGTAGGTGATGTCCATACCCATACCGCCGTGCAGGTGATGGCACAGCCGCATGGCCGGCGCGGCCTGCGAGGTCAGCCAGTAACCCAGGATGCCCAGATCCTCGTCGGCGTCGAGACCTTCCGACAGCCGCCACAGCGCCGACGTGGACACCAAAGAGATTGTCCGCGAGGCGATGTAGACCTCCGACAACTGGGCAGCCACGGTCTGGAACGTCGACAGCGGGCGACCGAACTGCTCGCGGGTGGCCACATAGTCGGCGGTCAACCGCAGGGCACCGGCGACCAATCCGGCCGCGAACGCCCCGGTGACCGCCAGCGCCAACTCGTTGACCCGGTGCGCCGTCGCGCCCTCGAGCACGTCGGCGGCATCCACGGTGACGTCGGCGAAGGTGACGACGTACTCATCCGAACCGTTGGCGGTCGGGGTCTTGGTGACCGTCACACCGTCGGCCGTGGGCGACACGACGACCACCGCGTTGTCGGCGGTGACCACCAGCCACTTGGCCGTCTCGGCATACGGCACACCGGTTTTGGTGCCGTTGAGCTTGCCGTCGGCATAGTTGGCGGAAGGCCGCTCCGGCAGCTGCTGCCCGGGCTCGTTGAGCGCGGCGGAGAGCACCGCACCGGTGGCAACCCCGGACAGATACCGGTCCTGCTGGGCATCGGAGGCCAAATCGAGCAGCGGCACCAGCCCGAGACCGAGGGTGGCCAGCGCCGGGCTGATCGTGCCGTGGCGGCCGATCTCGGTGAGCGCGGTGGACAACTCGGACAGGCCCAGCCCGTCTCCCCCGAGGCGTTCCGGCACTCCCAGCGCCGCAACACCACCGGAAACCAGTGCGTCCCAGGTGTTGTCGCGTTCCAGAACAGAGGTCACCACATCGGCGACAGCCTGCTGCTCCGGGTTCGGTGTGAAATCCACCCGAATCCTCCTCGATTCGTTAGACGATCAATGGCTGACCGGGCACTTACCCGTGTAGTCCACGGGCCAGTGCTTGATACCGTTGAGCCATCCGGACTTCAGCCGCTCCGGCTCGCCGATCGGCTTGAGGTCGGGCATGTGGTCGGCGACGGCGTTGAAGATCAGGTTGATCGTCAGACGGGCCAGGTTGGCGCCGATGCAGTAGTGCGCGCCGGTGCCGCCGAAACCCACATGCGGGTTCGGGTCACGCAGGATGTTGAACGTGTACGGGTCGTCGAACACCGTCTCGTCGAAGTTGGCCGAGCGGTAGGACATCACCACTCGCTCACCGGCCTTGATCTTGACGCCGGCGATCTCGGTGTCCTCGCTGGCGGTGCGCTGGAACGCCGAAACCGGTGTGGCCCAACGGATGATCTCGTCGACGGCGGTCTTGGGACGTTCCTTCTTGAAGAGCTCCCACTGGTCGGGGTTCTGCGAGAACGCGATCATGCCGTGGGTGATCGAGTTGCGACTGGTCTCGTTGCCCGCCACCGCCAGCATGATGACGAAGAAGCCGAACTCGTCGTCAGACAGCTTCTCGCCGTCGATGTCGGCCTGGATCAGCTTGGTGACGATGTCGTCGGTCGGGTTCTTGCCCCGCTCCTCGGCCATCTTCATGGCGTAGGTGATGACCTCGAAGGAGGACATGGCCGGGTCGATGTCGGCATATTCGGGATCGTCGCCGGCGGTCATCTCGTTGGACCAGCGGAACAGCTTGTCGCGATCATCCTGGGGCACACCCAGCAGCTCGGCGATGGCCTGCAGCGGCAGCTCACAGGACACCTGCTCGACGAAGTCGCCGGAGTTGGACGCCGCGGCGTTCTTGGCGATCTGCTGCGCACGGTTGTTCAGCTCGTCCTCGAGGCGCGAGAGCGCACGCGGGGTGAAACCGCGGGAGATGATCTTGCGCAGTCGGGTGTGATGCGGGGCATCCATGTTGAGCAGCACGGCGCGCTGCAGATCGACGGCCTCGCGGGTCATCTCCTGCGGCCACACCGGGATCGCCCCGTTCATCGCGCTGGAGAACACGTCGCTGCGCAGCGAGACGTCCTTGACGTCCTCGTGCCGGGTGACCAGCCAGTAACCCTTGTCGCCGAAGCCGCCGGTGCCGCCGGGCACGTCGACCCAGCGAACGGGCTCGGCCTTGCGCAACTCGGCAAGTTCCTCGACCGGCAGCCCCTTGAGGTTGAGCTCGGAATCGAGGAAGTCGAAGTCCTTGGGGATGTTCGGGCAGCCCATGTGTCTACTCCTTGGGTTTGTAGCAAGCCGTGCGCGTAGCCAGCAATGCTTGAAACAACGTGGTCTAGTACCAATTGAGACCATTGAAACACGGCTTGACCGCAGATCAAAGGTAGTGATGCATCGGCGCTTGTCAGAGTAATGAAACGTGTTCTAGCCTGGCTTCATGGGTAACCCTGTCATCGTCGAAGCCACCCGCAGCCCCATCGGTAAGCGCAACGGCTGGTTGTCCGGTCTGCACGCCACCGAGCTGCTCGGCGCCGTCCAGAAGGCCCTTGTGGAGAAGGCCGGGATTGACGCCGGTCAGGTGGAGCAGGTCATCGGTGGCTGTGTCACGCAGTATGGCGAACAGGCGAACAACGTCACGCGGCAGTCCTGGTTGATCGCCGGCCTGCCCGAGCATGTCGGCGCCACCAGCATCGACTGCCAGTGCGGCAGCGCCCAGCAGGCCAACCACCTGGTCGCCGGATTGATCGCCGCCGGCGCCATCGACATCGGCATCGCCTGCGGCATCGAGGCGATGAGCCGGGTGGGTCTCGGCGCCAACGGTGGCGGCGCCCGGGCGGCCTCGTGGGATATCGACCTGCCCAACCAGTTCGAAGCCGCCGAGCGGATCGCCAAGCGTCGCGGCCTCACCCGCGCGGACGTCGACGCACTCGGCCTGGCCTCGCAGACCCGGGCCAAGCAGGCCTGGGCCGAGGGCCGGTTCGACCGGGAGATCTCCCCGATCGTCGCGCCGGTGATCGACGAGAACAAGCAGCCGACGGCCGAGCTGAACACCGTCAGCCGCGACCAGGGTCTGCGCGACACCACCGCCGAAGGCTTGGCCTCGCTGAAGCCGGTGATGGAAGGTGGTATCCACACCGCGGGCACATCGTCGCAGATCTCCGACGGTGCGGCCGCCGTGCTGTGGATGGACGAAGACAAGGCGAAGGCCCTCGGCCTGAAGCCGCGGGCACGCATCGTCGCGCAGGCCAACGTCGGCGCCGAGACCTTCTACCACCTCGACGGCCCGGTGCAGTCCACCGCCAGGGTGCTGGAGAAGGCCGGCATGAAGCTCGGCGACATCGACCTGGTCGAGATCAACGAGGCCTTCGCCTCCGTCGTGCTGTCGTGGGCGCAGGTGCACGGCGCCGACATGGACAAGGTCAACGTCAACGGCGGTGCGATCGCCCTGGGACACCCCGTCGGGTCGACCGGTTCACGGTTGATCACGACGGCGCTGCACGAGTTGGAGCGCACCGGCAAGAGCACCGCGCTGATCACCATGTGCGCCGGCGGAGCGCTGTCCACCGGAACGATCATCGAGCGCATCTAGTGGCATTCAGTGAAGCCCAGCGCATCGCGGCCGCACAGGCCTACATCGATGCGCTGGCCAGCCACGATGCCAGTGCGGTGCCGTTCGCACCGCACTGCACGCGCACCGAGATCGGCTTGAAGACAGGCTTTTCCGGCAAGCAGATGCGCCGCGATCTGGATCGCGGCCCGCAGTACCGGGTGATCAAGTCGATCTCGACGCCGGAGTTCACGGTGTCCGGCGACGAGATCCGGGCCCGGTTCGAATTGCTGACCAAGCCGACGCTGGCCGGTCGGCGCGTCGGCGCCCGCATCGATGAGACGTTCGTGATCCCGGAATCCGACGGTCAGATCCATCGGATCACAGCCAGCATCCGGCCCTTCATCGCACGTTAAGGTCACTCATGCCCGAGACTCCCCGCCCGCTGTCCCCCAAGCAGGTCGAACGCCTCAACGCGAAATCGACCGGCACCGCGATCAAATGGATGTCGCGGGCGCAGACCTGGATCTTCAAGAAGTCCGGTGGGCGCCTGGGCGACAAATTCCTGCGGGGCGCCCAGGTCGGCATCTTGACCACGATCGGGCGCAAGTCGGGCGAGGAACGCGACAGTCCGTTGCTGTATCTGCAGGAGGGCAAGCGCATCGTGCTCGTCGCTTCGCAGGGTGGCCGGGCGACCAACCCGATGTGGTACCTGAACCTGGTGGCCAATCCCAAGGTGAAGTTCCAGACCAAGCACGAGACGCTTGAGCTCACCGCACGCGACGCCACCGATACCGAACGCGACGAGTACTGGCCCAAGTTGGACGCGATGTATGCCGACTTCGCGAACTACCGGTCCTACACCGACCGCAAGATCCCGATCGTCATCTGCGACCCGGCCTGACGCTGCGACCGCACCACGCCCTCGGACTTTTGTCCGGGGGCGTTTTGCGTTGTCAGCGGCCGCGGAACCGGTGAATTACGAAACTGTCCGTAGCTGAATTGACGGGTGAACACAATTTTGATTATGTTCTGTGAGCCCGCCCACAGTGAACGGCAAGTGAGCGGCAGCCCACATTTTCGTGAACCGATGGAGACCCTATGCAACGACCCACCCGCCGCCGCCGGGCTGCCGGTGCCGCCGCGACCACGCTGACCGCCTGCTCGTTGTTCGCGGCCGCGACTCTGCCTGCCGCCGCCATGACCGTGACGTTCATCCGGCATGCCGAGTCACAGGCCAACGCCTCGGGCTACATCGATACCAGCACACCCGGGCCGCATCTGACCAATGACGAGGTCGACCAGACCGGCGGACTGACCGGCGAGGAGCAGGCACAGGCGTGGGCCGATGGCCAGTCCGCCACCGCGTTCGACGCGCTCTACGCCTCGACCATGATCCGCACCCAGGAGACCGCGGCGCCATTCGCCGAGAAGAGCGGCTTGCCGGTGACGATCCTGGGCTCCTACGATCCGACCCGCCCGCAGCGGAACTCCGGCGTCCAGGAAATCAGTGCGGGCATTTTCGAGGGCTTGTCCGAAAAGGAGGGCGTCGGCCGCATCGGCTACATCCTCGCCCCGTTGGCCTGGACGTTGGGCTTGCAGTTCGTCTCGGTGCCCGGCGGGGAGAGCGGCCTGGAGTTCAACGAGCGGGTGACGAACGCGCTTGCCGACGTCGAGGCCAACACCACCGACACCAACGGCGACCACCAGATCGACGCCGCGGTCTTCTCCCACGGCGCCACCATCATGATGTGGACGTTGATGAACGTCGACAATCCGAGCTTGACGCTCCTGGCGAACACGCTGGACAACACCGACACCGTGGTGGTCACGCAGAACGATGACGGCAGTTGGCATCTGGTGAGCTGGAACGGCCAAGAAGTCGGCGAGGCCGACTATGCGACCAAGATGTTCGTCAACGTACGCGATCTGATCGTGGCGCCCCAGAAGGCGATCTACGACATGCGCCTGCCTGTCCTGTCGTTCGACCCTGAGTCCATTGCGGACGCCGGCGCCAAGGGCATTCAGGATGTCGGCAAGGCGACGGTGAAGTTCGTCAGCGATTCGATCAACGACACCGTCGAGGCGATCGCCGGCATTCCCGGCTCGCTGAACAAGTCCACATCGCAGCAGTCCAAGGTCGGGATCCAGAACACTGCCGCCCAGACCGATGAGCCGGTTGCCGACAAGGCCACCGAGCCGACGGTCGAGCAGGACGTCGAGCAGGTGACCGAGAACGTCAGCAACGAGGTCACCGAAAAGGCAGCTGCGCGCACCACATTGGTGCAGAACAGGATCTCGAGTACCCGTACCGCCAACGGTGCGACCAAGCTGGTCGCAGGCAACAAGGTGGAGCCGGGCAAGGCACTGTCCGCGATGCGAGACCGGGCCGATCGCGCTTCAGACGAGGTGCGCAGCGGGATCGAGTCCTCGGTCCAGCGCGCCCGCGAGACCGTCAAGAAGCTCGCCGGTGCCGACAAGCAGGACAAGAAGGACGGCAAGGCCGGCGAGAAGGCGAAGTCCGCCGGTAAGGACGCCGCCTGATCTGCCGACCAGACGTAAACCGGTACCAAATCGCTTGATTTGGTACCGGTTTGCGTCTGCTCGCGGGAGGAAAATTAGGCGCCGTAGACGGGGACTGCCGGGCGGGCTTTGGCCAACAGGTCATTGACGACGGGGCCCAGCTCGGCCGGATCCCACTTGGCGCCCTTGTCGATCTCGGGGCCATGCGCCCAGCCCTCGGCGACGCGGATCTTGCCGCCCTCGACCTCGAACACCTTGCCGGTCACGTCCTTGGACTCGACACTGCCCAACCACACCAGCAGCGGTGAGACGTTCTCCGGAGCCATGGCGTCGAAGGCCTGGTCCTGGGTGGCCATCATGTCGGCGAACACGGTCTCGGTCATCCGGGTGCGCGCCGAGGGTGCGATGGCGTTGACGCTGACGCCGTAACGGCCCATCTCCGCGGCGGCGACCAAGGTGAGTGCGGCGATGCCGGCCTTGGCGGCGCTGTAATTCGCCTGTCCCACACTGCCTTGCAGACCGGCGCCCGAGCTGGTGTTGATGATGCGGGCATCAACAGTGTTGCCCGCCTTGGACTGGGCGCGCCAGTACGCGGCGGCGTGCTTCATGGTGGCGAAGTGCCCCTTGAGGTGCACGGCGGTGACGGCGTCGAACTCCTCCTCGGAGGTGTTTGCGAACATCCGGTCGCGCACGATGCCGGCATTGTTCACGAGAACGTCGAGCCCGCCGAAGGAATCGACCGCAGTCTGGATCAGGGCCTCGGCCTGTGCCCAGTCCGCGACGTTGGAGCCGTTGGCGACGGCTTCGCCTCCGGCGGCAACGATCTCGTCGACCACGCTCTGAGCGGCGCTACCACCGCCGGCCGGCGAGCCGTCCAGACCCACGCCGATGTCGTTGACCACGACGCGTGCACCTTCGGCCGCAAACGCCAGCGCGTGTGCGCGGCCCAGGCCGCCGCCGGCGCCCGTCACGATGACCACCCGGCCGTCCAGAAGTCCCATGTGAGTGTGTCTCCTTCTATTTGATGTCTGCTGTAGTGGTCGACAGGTAATGCGGCGGTTCGCCGCCGCCGTGCACCTCCAGCGAGGCGCCGCTGATGTACGAGGCCGCAGCCGACGACAAAAACGCCGTGGCCCAGCCAATGTCGGCCGGCTTGGCCAGGCGTCCCAACGGCACGTTGCGCGAGATGGCCGCGATGGACTCGGCGTCGCCGTAGAACAGTTCGGACTGCTCGGTCTCGACCATGCCGACGACGACCGAGTTCACCCGGACCTTCGGCGCCCACTCCACGGCCAGCGTGGACGTGAGGTTGTCGATGCCGGCCTTCGCCGCACCGTAGGCCGCGGTGCCCGGCGTCGGGCGGTGGCCACTGACGCTGGAGATGTTGACGATGGAGCCGCCGGAGTCCTGCTGCTGCATCACGGCATTGGCGTGCGTAGACACCGAGAGTGCGCCGATCAGGTTCAGCTCGATGATCTTGGTGCTGAACTTCGCCGACGCGTCGGCGGCGAGCACATACGGCGAGCCGCCGGCATTGTTGACGACCACATCGAGACGGCCGTGCTTGTCGACGACGGCGTCGATCAGCGCCTTCACCGAGTCGTCATCCCGGATGTCGCAGCTGTGGAACTCGTAGGGCAGTCCCTCAACCGGACGACGTGCGCAGGTCACCACGGTGGCGCCCTGACCGGCGAAAACCGCGCTGATGCCAGCGCCAACCCCTCGCACTCCGCCGGTTACCAGGACCACCTTGCCGGCCAAACCCAAATTGATTGCACCGGCTTCTGGCGTATCGGTCACTGTGCTAGCGTACCAAGCAAGTGCTTGCTTAGGTAGCGACCCCTCCAGGAAGTGGATTGATGACGATCACCACCAAGACAGTCGAACCGGGCATCGTCTCGGTCACCGTCAACTACCCCCCGGTCAACGCCATCCCGTCGGCCGGCTGGTTCGAACTCGGCGATGCCATCACTGCCGCCGGCCGCGACCGCAGCACCCACGTGGTGATCCTGCGGGCCGAGGGCCGCGGGTTCAACGCCGGCGTGGACATCAAGGAAATGCAGAACACCGAGGGCTTCACCGCACTCATCGACGCCAACCGCGGCTGCTACCACGCATTCAAGGCCGTGTACGAGTGCGAGGTCCCAGTAGTGGCCGCAGTCAACGGCTTCTGCGTCGGTGGCGGCATCGGCCTGGTCGGCAACGCCGACGTGATCGTCGCCTCCGACGACGCCAAGTTCGGGCTGCCCGAAGTGGAACGTGGAGCGTTGGGCGCCGCGACCCACCTGTCCCGGCTGGTCCCCCAGCACCTGATGCGCCGCTTGTTCTTCACTGCCGCGACCGTTCCCGCCGAAACCCTGCATCACTTCGGATCGGTGCACGAGGTGGTCCCGCGCGAGGAGCTCGACGAGGCCGCGCTGCGCGTCGCCCGCGACATCGCCAGCAAGGACACCCGGGTGATCCGGGCGGCCAAGGAGGCCTTGAACTTCATCGACGTGCAGCCTGTCAACGCGCGGTACCGCATGGAGCAGGGTTTCACCTTCGAACTGAACCTGTCCGGTGTGTCCGACGAACACCGTGACGAATTCGCGGGGACCAACAAGGGGTCGAAATAATGGCAGACAAGACAACAACTCTGGAAGCGGCGGTCGCCGAGATCGAAAGCGGCATGACCATCGGCATCGGCGGCTGGGGCTCGCGGCGCAAGCCGATGGCCTTCGTCCGCGCCCTGCTGCGCACCGACGTCAAGGACCTGACCGTGGTCACCTACGGCGGGCCTGACCTGGGCCTGCTGTGTTCGGCCGGCAAGGTCAAGCGCGTCTACTACGGCTTCGTCTCGCTGGACTCGCCGCCGTTCTACGACCCGTGGTTCGCGCGCCGTCGCACCGAAGGCGCCATCGAGGCCCGCGAGATGGACGAGGGCATGCTGCGTTGCGGGCTGCAGGCAGCCGCCCAGCGGTTGCCGTTCCTGCCGATCCGCGCCGGACTCGGCAGCGACGTCCGCGCGTTCTGGGGCGACGAACTCAAGACCGTGACGTCGCCGTACCAGACCGACGGGGCCTATGAGGAACTCATCGCGATGCCCGCGCTGAACCTCGACGCGGCGTTCGTGCACATGAATCTCGGTGACGCCCAGGGCAATGCGGCCTACACCGGTATCGACCCGTACTTCGACGACCTGTTCTTGATGTCGGCCCAGCGCCGCTTCCTGTCCGTCGAGCGCGTGGTCTCCACCGAGGAACTGGTCAAAGCCGTTCCGACGCAGGCCCTTCTGATCAACCGGATGATGGTCGACTCCGTGGTGGAGGCACCCAACGGTGCCCACTTCACCACCAACGAGCCCGATTACCGACGTGACGAGAAGTTCCAGCGCCACTACGCCGAGGCCGCAGGCTCTGACGAGACCTGGGCTGAGTTCGTCAAGACGTACCTGTCCGGCAGTGAGGACGATTACCAGGCCGCGGTGCGCAAGTTCGCCGAGGATCAGAAGGCAGCCAAGGAGGCCGCAAAGTGAGTGACGTGACCCGCGCCGAGGTATGCGCCGTCGCCTGCGCCGAACTGTTCCGCGACGCCGGCGAGATCATGGCCAGCCCCATGACCACCGTCGTCCAGATCGGAGCCCGGCTGGCCCGGCTGACTTTCTCCCCCGACATCGTGCTGACCGACGGTGAGGCCCGGATCATGGCCGACACCCCGGCTATCGGCGGCTCCTTCACCGTCGAGGGCTGGATGCCGTTCAACCGAGTTTTCGAGACCCTGGCCTGGGGCAAGCGCCATGTGGTGATGGGCGCCAACCAGATCGACCGCTACGGCAACCAGAACCTGTCGGCCTTCGGCCCGATCCAGCACCCGACCCGGCAGATGTTCGGCGTGCGCGGTGCGCCGGGCAACAGCATCAACCACGCCACCAGTTACTTCGTCGGCAACCACTCCAAGCGGGTGTTCTGCGAGTCGGTGGACATCGTCTCCGGAATCGGCTGGGACAAGGTTGATCCCGCCAATCCGGCCTACCGGTTCGCCAACATCTACCGCGTGGTGTCCAACCTGGGCGTGTTCGACTTCAACGGCCCCGACCACCAGATGCGCGCGGTGTCGTTGCATCCCGGCGTCGAGGCTCAGCAGGTCGCCGACAACACCTCCTTCGAGGTGCACGGGCTTGACAGCGCCGAAGAAACCCGGATGCCGACAGACGAAGAGCTCACGCTCCTGCGCGAGACCATCGATCCGAAATCGTTGCGCGACAAAGAGGTAAAGGCCTAACCCATGGGCAAGCTCAAGACTCCGCTGACCGAACTGGTCGGCATCGAGCATCCGGTCGTCCAAACCGGCATGGGCTGGGTGGCCGGTGCGCGACTGGTTGCCGCAACCTCCAACGCCGGCGGGCTCGGCATCCTGGCGTCAGCGACCATGACGCTCGAGGAACTGCAGACCGCCGTGACCAAGGTCAAGGCCGCCACCGACAAACCCTTCGGCATCAACATGCGTGCCGATGCGGGCGATGCCGGTGCGCGCGTCGACCTCCTGATCCGCGAAGGAGTCAAAGTCGCCTCCTTCGCTCTGGCTCCCAAGCCCGAGCTGATCGCCAAGCTCAAAGACGCAGGCGTCGTGGTGATCCCGTCGGTCGGCGCGGCCAAGCACGCCAAGAAGGTGGCCGGCTGGGGTGCCGACGCGGTCATCGTGCAGGGCGGTGAAGGCGGCGGCCACACCGGCCCCGTCGCCACCACCCTGCTGCTGCCCTCGGTGCTCGACGCGGTGAAGGACACCGGCATGCCGGTGATCGCCGCGGGGGGCTTCTTCGACGGCCGCGGCCTGGCCGCTGCCTTGTCGTATGGCGCCGCTGGGGTTGCCATGGGGACCCGGTTCCTGCTGACCTCTGATTCCACCGTGCCCGACGCGGTCAAGCAGCGGTACCTGCAGGCCGCACTGGACGGCACCGTGGTCTCTACCCGTGTCGACGGCATGCCGCACCGCGTGCTGCGCACCGGCCTGGTGGAGAAGCTCGAAAGCGGCTCAGGGGTTCGCAGCCTCGCCGCCGCGGTCGGCAACGCCCAGAAGTTCAAGAAGTATTCGGGGATGTCCTGGCTTTCGATCGTCAAGGACGGACTGGCCATGCGGGAGGGCAAGGAACTCACCTGGTCGCAGATCGTCATGAAGGCCAACACAGCGATGCTTTTGAAAGCCGGTCTCGTGGATGGCAACACCGACGCCGGTGTGCTGGCCTCTGGACAGGTGGCCGGCATCATCAACGACCTCCCATCCTGCGCGGAGCTGGTCGAAAAGATCGTCGACGACGCCGTCGCGCATCTGCGCGCTGCTTCGTCGTTTGTGGTCGAGTAACGGGTCTGCACGGGGCGCGGCGTGTCACGCAACCCGCATGGCGTGTCGCGCGACCAGACGCGGGGTCGAGTTGCCCGCCTGTTAGCGACTTTTCAGCGACAATCGCCACGCTGATCTCGTTGCGCCTCACCAATTCCATTGTCGCTCGGCGATTTTGACACTCGCACA
>NZ_LZJD01000065.1:0-974 GCF_001666875.1 Mycobacterium sp. E802 | reverse complement strand
ACGTTGCACGGCGTGGTGGTGCGTCGCGCCTATGCGGCCGAGCATCCCGAGGTGCTCGACGCCTTCCTGCAGGCCCAGCCGAACGTCGTTGGCGGTCAGCACCTGCCACAGCACGACGGCGCCGACGACCGACGCCAGCCGCACCAGACGACGAGGCCAGACCGACGGGGCACGACGTCGGGGCGCGGCCGGGGATGCCGGTCGGTCGGCGACCGTTGCCGGCGCGCTGTCGGTGGTCGTCATACCGCACCTGCCAAGGCTTGCCGGTAGTCGACCACCACACTGCCGGGGTGGGCCGCCACGTAGCGTTCGGCCCCGGCCTGGGTGCCGAACGGCAGGTAGTCCTCGGCGCCGTGGGCCGGGACGCGGACCCAGACCGACTTGTCCGCGAACCACCGGGTGCCCAGCTCGGCGTCGGTCACGTACGCGGCCCGGACCTTCTTGCCCTCGCTTTCGGCCCGTCGGATCGCCTTGAGCAGGCATGCCGGAGTGGCCGCGGCCGTGGTGGTATCGGCCCCGTCGAGCCAGAGTTCACCGGCGGTCGCCGGGTTGTCGACGGCCCGCTGGCACACCGGGTCGGTACCGCTCAGCGCCGAAGGATTCGTCTGCGAGCGCAGCGCCTTGTCGTAGTCCTGCCCGCGCGCGGCGAACGCGGCCCGCAACGGCGCATCCTGCACAAAACCGGCCACGTCCAGATCGGCGAAGTTGTCGATCGACTTCAGGTACGGCACATCGCCTTTGAGCGCGTCGATCAACGAAGGCTTGAGCGTGGTGTCGAACGATGTGCCGCCCGGGCCGTTGTACAGGTAGACGACCTCCTGCGGCAGGCCGCTGCCCTCGGCCACGATGCGGGCGGCCTCCAGCGGCTTGGTGTTGAGGAAGTCGGTGGCGTCGAGTTGGGCCTGCAGGAAGGCGTCGAGCACCTCGGGATGCTCGGCCGCATAGGCGCGACGCACCACCACGCCGTGCAACGT
>NZ_LZJD01000064.1:0-16989 GCF_001666875.1 Mycobacterium sp. E802 | reverse complement strand
CGGCGGCTTGGACACCGCGCACGCGTACGTGCTCGGTATTCCGCAACCGATCATCGAGCAGTTGCTCACCGAGCACGTACGCGTGCGCGGTGTCCAAGCCTTCCGGCTGCGGTTTGGGGATGCCGGCGAAGAACCCGCCGAGGGGGTGTTGCTGTCCGCGCTCGAGAAACCGGCCCAGCAGGCCGCGCTGATCCATCACCTCGATACTTCGGGCGTGCAATCCCAGCGCCCGGACCACCTGTGTCGGCTCGTTCTCCTTCTCCATCACGAGGACTCGCACACCCTGCAGTCGCAGCTCTGCGGCCAACATCAACCCTGTCGGCCCGGCACCGGCGATGATCACGTCGATCATGAAACCCCCTGTCATCTGCCCCTATTGGCGTCAGACAGGAGATTGTGACGCATACCCCGGGCCTTGCCACAAGACCCCGGGTGCGCTATATGTTGAAAGTGGCAGGGAGCGGACGGCGCCCGTGCTCTTCTGTTTTCCGCGTCAGGATCGGGTTGCGCGGTACTCGGTGACGATCGGCTCGAGTTCGTCGGGGGTGGCCCCGTGCATGATGACGGCGTCGGCACCGTAGTCGAATTCTTTGCGGATGCGGTCGACACATTGCCGCGCCGATCCGGTGGCTGAGGGCTCCAGCCACTCATCGGGGATCAGGGTCGCGATGTGCTCGATCTGCTCGGCGCTGGCCTTGTGGTCGATGCCGCCGGGAATCGACGTCACCACCGGATCCTCCCGGAACCGCTGCAGCACAGCCGGATCCCAGTTGTTGGTGCGCACCATCAAGTCACCGTAACCCTGTAGGTAGGTGGCGAGCCGGGCCACGGTCTTCTTGAGCCGCAATTCCTCGGGCAGGTGGTCACCCACCGTGGCGAAGCAGGACCACACCCGCACGCTGTCGGGATCGCGCCCGGCCTGCTCGGCGGCGTCCTTGACGGTCTTGACGGCGCGCTGCAACGTCTCCGGGGTGAAATAGGTATGCAGGATGACGTCGTCGAACTCACGCCCACCCAGGGCCAGCGTCTGAGGCCCGAAGGCCACGATGGCCAACCGGATGTCCTCGTCGAAATCCGGGTCGAGAAACAGCACCTGGTATTTACCGATCGGCCCGTCGTGGTTGAAGATCACCTCGCCGTGCCACAGCTTGCGCATGACCTGGGCGAAATCCTCCATCTGCGCGGTGGTCACCGCGGGCACACCGAACGCGTTGTACATCGCCGCGATGCCGCGGCCGATGCCCAAGGTGAAACGTCCACGCGACAACCGGTGCATGGTGGTGGCCCAGGATCCGGTGATGAGTGGATGGCGTGTGTTGTGATTCGTTGCGGCCGTTGCGATCTGCATGCGGTTCGTCACCGCGCAGGCGGCACCGACGAGCGAGGACGCCTCCTTGACATTCCACCGCTCGGAGATGAACGCGGTGCCGAAGCCGAGTTCCTCACCGCGCCGGGCCTCGTCCATCAGCGTGGCCGGGCCCTCTCCCCCGGCGCCGGCCAGCAGGTAGTAACCCAGTTCATCAAGTACCGGCTCGGTCACTTCGGCTCCTCGCGCAAGCGCTCGTCGGTCACGCCCAAACTCCTTGCTTATAACCACAATTCCACACTTCGGTAATCCGACCGCCGACCACCCGGAAGATCTCCATGCTGCTGATCGTCATGGCGTTGCCGTCGGGGAACGTCATCGGTGATTCGTAGACGATAGCCACGTGTTGGCCGTCGTCGCCCGCGATCACCAGCTTGAGGTCGAAACGAATGGTTTCGAACATCGCCCAGTGGTCGATGATGCGCTGCACGGCCTGCCGGTGGGTGAGAGTCTGCGCTTCACCGACGTCGTGGCGAATCACGGTGTCGCCCATCAGCTCTTCGGCCAGGGCGAAGTCGCGCTTGTTCCACACCACGAGGTTGTACAGCTCGACGACGTCGCGCGCGGTGCGGGCGGTCATACGAAGACCTCGAGGGCGTCGATCTCGTCGACACATGCCACCGCGCGGTCCACCAGGGTCAGGCACAACGCGCGGGACCGGTCCGGCATCGCCTCCCAACCGACCAGCGTGATGACCGGAAGGACCATCAGATACGCCACGGCGAAGCGGTAGTGCCGCCACGCTTCGTCAAACCGATAGTCCGTCACCCCGTGAGCCTCCAACCGGCCCAGGTACTCGCGCACCAGCACTTGGTCATTGCCCCGCCGCGCCTCGGTGGGCAGGCCCTGGCTCACCAGGTAGCCGATGTCGGCCGCCCCCGCACCATGGCCGGTGAACTGAAAATCCACCACCTTCAAGCGATCTCCGTCGAAGAACATATTGTCGGCGCGGATGTCGCCGTGGAGCAGCATCGTCCGTTCGGTGAGGGCCGCCAGCGCCTGCGGGGCCAGTTCGGCGAACCGCTCGGCGAGCCGGGCCACCGCGGCGGGTACTGGCTGCGACGAATGTTCGCGGTACACCTGCCAACCCATCCCAAAGACGGGCAGGAACAGGTCGCGGGCCATGGGCGTGTCCAGGCTGGGAAATTCGTCGACCACCACCGGGTCGGCCTCGGTGACCGACCACGCGTGCAGCCCGGCGAGCTCACCGATGGCGACTCGCGTCCGATCCAGCGACAGGCCGGCCAGATGGTCGGCGTTCGTCCAGTCTCGGAGGTCTTCCATCACCAGCACGAAGTCGACGGAGCCCTCGTCCATGCGGGCGGTGTACACGTGCGGGGTGGCCATCGGTGCGTGGCCGGCCACCCGCTGATAGAACGCGAGTTCACGACGGTAGCCACCAAGCAGGTCCATGGCGCCGCGAGCTTCGGATTGCGCGGCGAGCTTGACGATCACCGTGGCCGGGACGTCATTCCCGTCCAGGTGCAGGCGGTACAGCAGGGATGAAAACCCGCTGTCCATCGCGATCTGCTCGGCACGCAGCCCGGTCACCGTCGCCGAGTCAGGCAGGGCGGAATCGGCCCGCAGCACCTCGGTCAGCCAGTCGACGGTCACCTCGTCGACGCCGGCGGGTATCCGTGCGGAATCCGAGGCTTGGACGTCGGCCACCATCGCGCTCCCGGGTGAATTATTTGACACTGAACAAGCAACATAATTGTTCACTGTCTAATATGCAATGGTGCCTTCGCCTGAGCGCGGGTTGACCCAACCGCAACGAGTCGAGATCTCCAGTCAACGGCTTCTGCAGGCCGCCGCTCAGCTCATCGTCGAAAAAGGCTGGGAAGCAACGACTGCCGCCGAGATCGGCCGCCGCGCCGGTTACAGCCGAGCGATGGTGCACGCCCGATACGGCAGCAAAGACGCCATCCTGGAGGCGTTCCAGCAGACCTACGTGACGCGCCTGAATCCCGACCCAGAACCGGGCGATACCGGCCTGCAGCAGGTGCTCGCACATTTCGACCGGATCGAGGAGATCCACGCCCAGGACCCGGCGTTGATGCGGGCCATGTTCGTCTCGGCATTCGAGGCGGTCAAAACCACCTCCCCGCTGCGCGACGCCGTTCGGACTCAATTGCGCGGCGCCGCGGGCAAAATCGACGCGGGATTGCGCACCGGCATCGAAGACGGATCGATCCGGCCCGACATCGACGTCGAGATCGCCCACCAGGACATCACCGGCTCGGTGTTCGGCATCGCCTACCACTGGGTGGTGCTGCCCGAAGATCTCGATCTGCCGAACGAGCTGAACCGGGTTCGACGCCGGATCACGTCAACCTATGGAACGTAACGGCCCGAGAAATCGCATCGTGGCGTCCCACACTTGCCGCGAAAACAGATGCCCGACGTGACTACCGTCGTGCCAGTGCAATTCACCACCCCACCGCTCGTGCAGGGCCAGCGCCGAGGTCCGCATGGCCATCTGGTCGTGCCAGGCGCCCACGATGAGCCGACGGTCGGCCTGCGGCATGGTGGCGAGGGGATCGATCACCGAGGTCAGCGCCGCCACGACGTCGGACTGCAGTAGCGTGCCGGCCTCCCGTCCGGCGGTGCCCCAACGGCCCAGGTGCAGGCCAATCATGGTGTTGAGCCCGAGAATCGGGGTGTAGACCGCGACCGCCCCCACACGCGGCTCCAGGTGTGAAACCAGTGCGGCCACCGCACTTCCCAGCGACAGACCGGCGACCGTGATCGACGACGCCTGCGGTTCTAGCCAGCCGATCAGTGCCCGCACCTCCGAGACCGCCCGCATCATGCCGGCCACGTTGGCCAGCGGATCCCGGGCGGGATACTCGGGCCAGGACCGGCGACGCGGCCCGTGCCCCGGCTGCACCGGCAGCGCCACGTTGAATCCGAGTTCCTGCAACTGCCGCACGCGAGCCACGAGCAGATCCATCGAATCACCCTGCCCGGCACCGTGCACCCAGATCACCCAGGGCCGGGTGGCGTCACCGCCGCGATACAACCGCACCCGAGCGGTCGCCGCACCCCCGTGCCCGTCGGCCAGCACGGACTCCGGTAGTACCGGCTCGTGATCGAAGACCAGCTCGTCGAAGGTCAACGCACCAAACCGCCGCGGTCGGATGTATTTGACCTGCAATGTATCTGGGCATGGATGTGCTCCATCGATACCCAGCGCGCCAAGTTCCTCGGCAGCGCGCTGATAGTCATCCAGCGGTCGCGGCAACTGCGGCGGCGGACCGGCCAGCGTCATACCGGTGACCACCAACTCGTCGAGGGCCACCTCGCCGAGCTGACGCAGACCGGTCAGCGACAACGCGCGCCAGTCGCCTGCACTGGCCAAGGCGCTGACCGAGCGCGGCAGCACCCCACCGAGTTCCCAGGCGATCCTGGCGGCCCTAGGCAACGACGAAGCCCGTGTAGCCGGCGGCGGCAATCTCGTCACACCGGCGACGGTACTCGGGGATGCCCGCGGTGTAGCCCAGGTACATCCGTTTCTTGCCGGGCACATTGCCGCCGTTGTACCAGGAGTTGCAGCTGGGGTGCACCAGCACCGTCGGTGCAACCAGAGCCGTGGTGTGCTCGACCCATTCGGCCTGCGCCTGCGGTGTCGCCTCGATACTGCGATAACCGCCGTCGGTGAGGTAGGCGATGCAATCCGCGATCCACTCCACGTGTTGTTCCAGGGCCGCCACGAAGTTGGTTGCCGCCGAGGGACTTCCCGGACCCTGAACGGTGAACAGGTTGGGAAATCCCGCCACGGCCAGCCCCAGATAGGACAGCGCACCCTCCTTGGACCAGTACTCCCCCAGCACCAACCCGTCACGCCCACGCACATCGATCCGGCTCAGCGCTCCGGTCATGGCGTCGAACCCGGTGGCATACACGATCACGTCGAGATCGAAATGACCCTGTTCAGTGGAGACTCCACTGGTGGTCACCTCGCGGATACCACCCTTGCGCAGATCGACCAGGGTGACGTTGTCCCGGTTGTATGTCTCGTAGTAGCCCTGGTCGATGATCGGCCGTTTGCAGGCGAAGGGATGGCTGGGCGTCAGGGAAGCCGCTGTCACCGGATCGTCGACGATGCGGGCCACCGCCTGCCCGTACAACTCCGTGGCCATCCGGTTGGCGTCGATGTCGAAGAACACGTCGCCCCAATTGAGCGCACCCATCACGCCGTGTTCGGCGACCGCGCGCTGTTTCTCCTCGGGCGTAGCGGATTTCACCGGCGGGCGCACCAACATGTCCAGCAGCACCGAGAAGGCGCTGAGTCGTGCCGCCCCCACCGGATGCTCACGCTGCGCGGCACGGATCTGTGCGTAGTCGGCCTTGAGCGTGTCGAGTTCACCGGGCTCGAACGAACGCACCTGCCAGGGCAGGGTGAACGCCGGCGAGCGTTGGAAGACCGTCAATTCCGCGGCGTCGCGGGCGACGACAGGGATCAACTGCACACCGGTGGAACCGGTGCCGATCACCCCGACCCGCTTGCCTGTCAAATCGACGCCGTCGCGTGGCCAGCGGCTGGTGTACAACGAGGTCCCGGCGAACCTGTCCATCCCGGGGATGTCGGGTTCCAGTGGCACGGACAGGATTCCGGTGGCGGCCACCACGAACGGTGCGTGCAACATCTGGCCGTCGGCGGTCGTCACCGCCCACTGCGCGCTGCCTTCGTCGAAGGCCATCGCGACGACTTCGGTGTCGAAGGCGATGTCCCGGCGTAGGTCGAGACGATCGGCGACGAAGTTCAGGTAGGCCTCGATTTCAGGTTGGGCCGGCATGGTCTCGGTCCAGACCCACTCCTGCTGGATCTCGTCGCTGAAGCTGTAGGAGTATTCGATGCTCTCGATATCGCAGCGCGCGCCCGGGTACCTGTTGACCAGCCAGGTACCGCCCACGGCGTCGGCCTTCTCCAGCACCCGCACGCGCAGGCCGAGTTCGCGTAGCCGGTGTAATGCGTACAGGCCGGAGAAGCCGGCGCCGACGATGATGGCGTCGAAGTCAGGCGTCATAGATCGATGACCTTTTCATCGCGACTCTTGCGGTCGACATAGAACTGGGCCGCGCGGGCGATCGATTCGGCGGTCGGCTCCGGCTTCCAGCCCAGGTCGCGGGTCGCTTTGCCGTGATCGGCCGGCGACGTCAACCACATCAGCCGCACGGCGGTGAGATTCATCGGAAAGTCGGTGCCGAACAATCGATTCGACATCCCGGCCAACCAGCCCAGGACATACATCGGTGTGATCGGGATTCCGAACCTCGGCGGCCGCGCGCCCACGGCCTGCGCGGCCGTGGCGAACATCTCCTGTTGGGACATGTAGCCCTCGGAGACGATGTAGCGTTCACCGATCCGACCGTGCTCGGCAGCCAAGATGAGCGCGTCGGCTGCGTCATCTATGCCGACCACCTCGGAGCCGACACCGCGGAGGTACACCGGCATCTTGCCGAAGGCGGCCATGGCCACCAGTGCCCCCTGCCTCGGCTGCCAGTCGGGCGGACCGTAGGGGTTGGACACACACATCGCCACTGCCGGCAGCCCGCGCTCCCGGGCATAGGACAACACCAGGTCTTCGGCCTGTCGACGGGATTCGATGTAGGGCCCGCCTTTACCGGCCCAGTTGAACGGGGTGTCCTCGTCGACAAGCGCGCCGTCGCCGCCGACCGCGATGGTCCCGATGGTGCTGAGAAAGACGAAACGCTGCAAGTCGGCGTCCATGGCGATGTCGAGCACGTTCTGCAGGCCCTCGACGTTTGTTTTGAACAGTGGTGCCGGGTCAGCCAGGTGGGCTCGGGTGTCGACGACGCAGTAGAAGACCACGTCGCGGCCGGCCATGGCCGTCGCCACCGCGTCGGTGTCGAAGATGTCGCCGTAGCAGCGTTCCAGCTCGAGGCCATCGATTCCCTTGGTCGAGCTACTGCGGCGCAGCAGGACCCGCACATCGTCGCCACGCTCGACGAGGTGGCGGGTCACGCAGGCTCCCACATTTCCGCTGGCCCCCATGACGAGCACTTTTCGCCGGCGATCCATCGCTTCTCCATCCCGTCGGACGATCGGCTATGGATGTTACGGTAATGCTTTCAGTATGGTGCCGAAAATCGGAGATCGATGAAATACACCCTGGAATATCCCAGCGAACTACCCACTGCACCTGACGATTTCCTGCAGCCCGACGTGATCCGCGCAGTGGCCACCGGCGCCGAAGCCGCCGGCTTCTCGGCAGTTGCGCTGAGCGAGCATCCAGCCCCGTCGGTCAAGTGGCGCAACAACGGCGGCCACAACACACTCGACCCGATCGCCGCACTGAGTTTCATGGCCGCGGCCACCACACGCATCCGCATGATGACCAATCTGTACGTACTTCCCTTTCGCAATCCGTACCTGTCGGCCAAGGCGCTGGGCAGTCTGGACCTGGTCTCCGCCGGGCGGTTGATCGCCGGCGTCGGAGCCGGCTATCTGCGGTCTGAGTTCGCGGCGGTCGGGGTGAGCCTGGACCGTCGCGCCGAGTTGGTCGATGAGGCGCTGGCCGCGTTACGCGCCATTTGGACCGAGCCCGAAACGCCGGTCACCGGTGCAGATTTCGCTGCGGTCGGTGAGCTCTGGCTCCAACGCCCGACGCAGCGACCACATCCACCGATCTGGATCGGCGGAAACGGTAATGCGGCGATCCGACGGGTGGTCGAGCACGGTGATGGATGGATGCCGATCATCGCGGCCAAAGGGATGGCCTCGACGATGCGTACCGCAGCGATCGAAGACGTCGACCAATTCGGGATGGCCGTGGAGCGCCTGCGCAGCCGGCTCACCGAGGCCGGCCGCGACCCGCGCTCGGTCGATATTCAGGTGGTCTGCCCACCCGTCGACCTGGACGACGACGCGTCGCTGCGCCACGCCCGGCAGACGTTGGCCGACCTCGCGGGCCACGGTGCCACCTGGGCGGTCGTGCACGTCGACGGCAGCAGCCCGCAAGCCGCACTCGACTACATCACGGCCTTCGGTGACGTGATGGATCTTGCTGCAAACGAACCCAGCTCTGCATCGTGTTTGTAACGCCACGGCGGTGACCTGCGCGACTTTTCGCCACAATGTTACAAACGCGGCAGCAGCTTGGACTAGCCGGATTTGAACTTCAACAGCGTACGGGTCAGATGCAGACTGGTGATCTGCCAACTGCCATCGCGCTTTTCGTAGGTCTCGTGGTAGTGGCCGGCGCCGTGCAATTCGTTGCCATCCGGGAAGAACAGCATGTCCTCCATGGCCCAGATGCCCGTCGCCGTGGCGTCCGAGGTCAGGGTGATCTCCGGGGTGTGGCAATGGTGCACGGTCGCCGCATGTTCCACCCCACCCCACACCACCGGGAAGAAGGCATCGAAACCTTCCAGCGGCGGGGCGGTCTGCGGATCGGCACCGCCGGTCGACACCGCCATGTCCAGCGTGACCACGACATCCTCGGCGAACAGTGCACGCCAGGCGTCAATGTCCTTGGTGTCGAGGAACCGGCAGTAGCGGGCCTTGAGCTGCTTGATCGCCTCGATGTCGTCGGACAACGGGTCACCTCCTGATCGACTGCGGCGACTATACGGTAAGACCCTCAGTTGACGGCTGGCCCGCGCTCACCTTCCGGCGTTTCGACGATCCGTCACCAATTCCCGCTTCCTCTCCAGAAACCGCTACTGTAATGTATTCCGTAACGATGGCGAGAGCTGAGAAAAGGGAGACGTCGGGCCGTGAAAGTGCCGTTCACCTGGAAAGTCACCGGATGGTTCATGATCGGCTGGTCGGCCGAGTACGAGGTCGGTGACGTCAAAGCGCTGAAGTACTTCGGCGAGGACCTCGCGGCCTACCGCGACGAGGCCGGCGAACTCCATGTCCTCGAAGCCCACTGCAAACACCTCGGCGCTCACATCGGCCACGGCGGCAAGGTGGTCGGCGATTGCGTGGAGTGCCCGTTCCACGGCTGGCGCTGGGGACCCGAGGGCAACAACACCTACATCCCGTATCAGCCGGACAAGCCCAATCGCGGTCTGCGACTGCGGTCCTACCCGGTCAAGGAACAGTACGGCTGCATCTTCATGTGGTATCAGCCCGAGGGTAAGCCGCCGCAGTGGGAGCTGCCCGACATCTTCCACAAGTTCCCGCAGTTCGAGACCGATCCGAATGCGTACTACCGGCCCTACCCGGAATTTTCCAGCCGGGCCGACGCCATCCCGGTCCACCCGCAGATCGTGGCCGAAAACGGCCCCGACAGTTCACATTTCCGCTATGTGCACGGCGCCACCGTGACGCCGGTGTGCCTACACTGGGAACACGTCGACGAAGAGTGGCGGTTTTTGACCGGCTGGCCCGACGCCCGCAGTGACGATCCGGACAAGATGGCGCTGCGCATCCACAGCCACTTCTCCGGGCTCGGGTTCGCCATGAGCGCGTTCGAGGGTTCGTCCAACCATCGGTTGATCTTTGCCTGCACCCCGGTCGATGACGAGGTCTCGGACATGTTCTATTCGATCTGGTGGCCGAAGCTGCCCGGTGAGACCTCCGACATCCCACCCGAGCAGGTGCGCAAGCAGGTCGAGAAACAGTTCCTCAAAACCGTCTGGGAGGACTGCGACATCTGGCGCTATCAGAAGTACGTGGAGCATCCGCCGCTGGCCAAGATCGATGCGAAACCGTATATGGCGATGCGCAAGTGGGCCACCCAGTTCTACGAGGTTCCCGCCGACGACGCCGTCGTCCACGCATGAAACCTGATCTCGGGGACCTCGTTGCGCCCGGGCACACCGCGATCGTCACCCAGGAATGCCAGGGCGCCGTGGTCGGACCCGACGCCGGTCTGGCCGCCCTGGCCGATGAGGCCCGCCGCGAGGCATTACCCAACATCGGCCGGCTGCTTCCGGCGGCACGCGCGGCGTCGGTGAACGTGGTGCACTGCCTGGTGCAGCGCCGACCCGACGGGCTCGGCTCCAACCACAACGCCAAGATCTTCGCGATCGGCCGCAGTGATGTCGGCATCACGCCCGGCAGCCCCGGCGCCACCCTGCTACCCGAATTCGGCCCCGAGCCAGACGATCTGGTGCTGTCCCGCTGGCACGGGCTGGGGCCCATGGGCGGCACCGACCTCGATGCCGTCCTGCGCAACCTGGGGGTGAGCACCATCGTGGCCGTGGGTGTCTCGGTGAACATCGCGATCACCAACTTGGTGATGGACGCGGTCAACGCCGGATACCGTGTGGTGCTACCGCGTGACGCCGTGGCCGGAATCCCGACGGACTATGCCGACGCGGTCATCGACAACACGCTGTCCCTGCTGGCCACCGTCACCACCACCGACCACTTGCTCCGCGCCTGGCAGCGCTGAGACCCCACTCCAAAGGAGAAACCCCGTGCAGTTCACCGTCCCGGCCGTCGCCGAAGCCGTTGCCGCCGCCATCGGCGACCGTCCGCTGATCGTCCAGGGCGACCGTCGCCTCACCTACCGTCAGGTGCTGGACCGGTCGAATCGCCTGGCGGCATACCTGCATTCGCGCGGCCTGGGCGTGCAGACCGAACGAGGCGACTTGGCCGGGCACGAAGTAGGGCAGGACCTGCTGGGCATCTATGCCCACAACGGGCCGGAATACGTGGAGTCGATGCTCGGCGCCTTCCGGGCCAGGGTGGCCCCGTTCAACGTGAACTACCGCTACGTGAAGAACGAACTGCAGTACCTGCTCGACGATTCGGGGGCGAGCGCACTGGTCTACCACGCCACCTTCGCCCCGCGCGTGGCAGAGATCCGTTCCGAACTGCCCCAGCTTCGCGTATTGATCCAGATCGCCGACGATTCCGGCAACGAACTGCTCGACGGAGCGGTGGACTACGAGTCCATCGTGGCCGATACCTCGACGCCGGCGGCGGCCCCAGTCGAACCCAGTGCGGACGACCTCTACGTGCTGTACACCGGCGGCACGACCGGCATGCCGAAGGGCGTGTTGTGGCGTCAGCACGACATCTTCATGACCGCCTTCGGTGGCCGCAACATGATGACCGGCGCCAAGGCCGAATCGACCGAGGAGATCGCCACCCGGGCGTCCGAGAATCCGGGCACCAAGCTGATGATCCTGCCGCCGCTGATCCACGGCGCAGCCCAGTGGGCCGCCATGACGGCCATCACGACGGGTCAGACGCTCGTATTCCCCAGTGTGGTCGACCGATTCGACGCCGAGGATGTGGTGCGCACCATCGAGCGCGAGCAGGTTCTGGTGGCGACGGTCGTTGGTGACGCGATGGCGCGACCATTGGTCGCGGCCATCGAAGGCGGCGTCGCCGATGTCTCCTCGCTCGCGGTCGTCGCCAACGGCGGCGCCCAACTCACGCCCTACGTCAAGCAGCAGCTGATCGATTCGAAGCCCAACCTGATGGTCGTCGACGGGGTCGGCTCATCGGAGACCGGCGCGCAGATGAGCCATATGTCGGCACCGGGCGCCGTCTCGACCGGAACGTTCAATGCGGGGCCCGATACCTGTGTGGTCACCGAGGATTTCACCGCGGTGCTCACTCCCGGTCACGACGGGTTGGGTTGGCTGGCTCAGCGCGGCTATGTGCCACTCGGCTACAAGGGCGACGCCGCCAAGACCGCGGCGACCTTCCCGGTGATCGACGGCGTGCGCTATGCGACTCCGGGCGACCGGGCCCGCCACCTGGATACCGGCGCGATCGAACTACTCGGCCGGGACTCGGTGACCATCAACTCCGGTGGCGAGAAGATCTTCGCCGAAGAGGTCGAGTCGGCGATCGCTTCCCACCCCGCGGTCAGCGACGTGGTGGTGGCCGGCCGTCCCAGTGAACGCTGGGGGCAGGAGGTGGTGGCGGTCGTGTCGCTAGTCGACGGGACCGCTGCCGACGCCGACGAGCTGATCCGGCACGCCGAGTCCTCGATCGCCCGCTACAAGTTGCCCAAGGCTGTGGTGTTCCGGCCGCGGATCGAACGCAGCCCGGCCGGCAAGGCCGACTATCGCTGGGCCCGCGAACAGGCGGTCAGCGAAACTTCTTGAGCCGCGCGGCAGTCCGGTTGCGGGCTCGGCGCAGACTGAGATCGGCGCTGACCCGCATCGAACCGGTGAACGGCCACGCCGCCCGGCCGGTGATGCTGAACGGCAGGTCGCTGCCGACCACCGTGCGGTAGTGGCTGAACGCGTCGAAGCCGGCCTTCCCGTGGTAGGCACCTGTCCCGCTGCGTCCCACGCCTCCGAACGGAGCGCTCGCCGGGATCATATGAGCGGCAAAGTCATTGCGGGCGACTCCGCCACTGCGGGTGTGGCTGACGAAGTGCCGGAAGTCAGCGTCGTCCGGGCCGAACCAGTACGCCACCAACGGCGACGGGTTGGCGTTGATGTGATCGACAGCTTGGTCGAGGTGGGAGTAGCCGCGCACCGCGAGCACCGGCCCGAACACCTCTTCGGTGGCGAGCTTCATCCGGTCGTCGACGTCGCGCACGATGGTCGGGGCGACCTTGCGCGACGCCGGATCCGGAAGCACCTCCCCTGCCGGGATGACGGCATCGACCCGGGCACCGTGGGCACGGGCGTCGGCGATGAGGTCCACCACCCGGTCGAAGTTGGACTGGTTCACCGAGGAGCAGTAGTCGGGATTGCCGACGATGCTCGGGAACATGGCGGCCAGCGTCTTACGCGCCTCTGCGACAAACCGGTCCACCTGCCCCTCGGGTACGAACACATAGTCCGGGCATACACACACCTGACCACCGTTGACCATGCGGCCCTGGGCAATTCGGCTCGCCGCCCGTTCGATGTCGGCACCAGGTGCCACGACAACCGGGTTCTTGCCACCCAGTTCCAGCGTCACCGGAACCAGGCGGTCGGCAGCCGCGCGGGCCACCAGCGCGCCGATCGACGGCGAGCCCGTGAAGAACAGGTGGTCGAACGGCAGGCCGGCAAATTCGGCGGCCACCTCCGGTCCGCCGGTCACCACCTGCAATTCGGTCGCATCGAAATATCGTGGCGCGGTCTCGGCCATCAACTCCGCGGTGCGCCCGGTGACCTCCGACATCTTGATCATCACCCGGTTGCCGGCGGCGAACGCCGCGGCTGCGGGCAGCACCGTCAACTGGATCGGGAAGTTCCACGGGCCGATCACCCCGATCACCCCGAGCGGGCTGGGCAGCACCTCGGCCCGCAACCCGGCGAACCGGGCGGCGCGCATCAGCTTGGTGGCGCGCATCCATTGGGGCACATGGGCCCTGGTGTGTTCAATGACCGACAACATGCCCAGGATCTCGGCGAAGAATGCCGCCGACCGCGACCGCGATCCGTAGTCGGCCGCGGTGGCCGCCACGAAGTCCTCGGAGTTGTCCAGCACCATCGCGAGCAACCGGTCGATGCGGTTGCGACGCAACCCGACATCGGGCGGACCGTCGGCGATGAATGAACGACGCTGGGTAGCCAGCAGCTCATCCAGCCCGTCACGCTGCGGTTGCACCGCTGCCCGCTCGTCGATCGCACTCATCGATTCCGTCCCTTCGCCAGGCACGCTTCTGCGTACCGAAGGCCCCTCCGGTAAGGCTAACGGTAGCACTCGCCAAGCCGGTCCGAGTCGATTGTCCGGTCGGCCTGAATTGTTTACAGTCATCCTTACTGTCGTTAATTCGGTGAGAGGTCTGTGCATGTCGGAAACCGCCCGCAGAATCGTCGTCGTCGGAGCCGGCTCCGGCATCGGAGCGGCCACGGCGGCGTACTTCCACGACCGCGGGGACCATGTTCTCGCTGTCGATCTGCGTCCAGGCGACACCCCGGCCTCCGAGCATGCGGTCTGCGACCTGCGCGACGCCGCCGACATCGCCCGACTGCTGGGCGAAATCGGCGACGGGTGGGATGCGTTGGCACATGTCGCGGGAGTGCCGGGCACCGCGCCGGCCGCCGACGTCCTCAATGTCAATTACCTCGGCATGCGGCTGATGACCGAGGGCATGCTGCCACTGCTACGCGAGGGCGGCTCGATCGTCACAGTGGCGTCCACCGCCGCCCTGGGGTGGCAGCAACGGATCGACATCCTCGACGGACTGCTCGCGCTCACCGACGGGGATGCGGTGGCGGAGTGGCAGACCGGACAGGATCCGGACTTCCCGGTGTACACCACCTCCAAGCAGGCCGCGATCCTGTTCGCCAAACGCGTCTCCGGGCCGGCTTGGACCAAATACGGGGTGCGGGTCAACACCGTCAGCCCGGGGCCGGTCGAAACGCCGATCCTGACCGACTTCGAGCAGACCATGGGCAAGGACGTGCTCGACCTGGTGCGTGCGACGGTGGGCCGGCATGCCACCGTCGACGACGTGGTGCCCCTGATCGCCTTCCTGACCTCTCCGGCGGCACGCTGGATCAACGGGCAGGACATCCAGGTTGACGGCGGTTTCATCGCCGCGATGAGCAATGGAGCACCGATCCTGCTCTGACCGGCTCAGAGCAGGGAGGATTTAGTTACTGTAATATTTACAGTAATATGTATCAGCGAGAGCGTGCCGTTGCGAGTGGTGGGGTGAGGCGTGGATAGCCAGGTACAGGACTTCGCTTCTGACGAAACGATCGATGAGCCGGTCGTGGACACCGCCACCCTGCTGCGCGACCCGTACCCGATCTTCGCGCGGCACCGAGCCGAGCACGGCGTGTTCCGTGGCTCGGTGATGGATTGGTCGAAGACTCCGGAATCCCTACTGCCAGAACACCAATACGCAGCGGTGTCCTTCGACGCGGTCAACACCGTGTTCCGGGACGGCAAGTCGTTCAACTCGAAAATTTATGACAGCACCATCGGGTTGTTCATCGGTCCCACCATCTTGGCGATGGAGGGCAAGACCCATCGGGATCATCGCAACCTGGTGTCGGCGGCATTCAAGTCACGCTCGCTGCAGCGCTGGGAGCCCGAGATCGTCCGACCGATCTGCGAGGCGCTCGTCGACGAGTTCATCGCTGAGGGCACTGCAGACCTGGTGCGCGACTTCACCTTCGAGTTCCCCACCCGCGTCATCTCCAAGCTGCTGGGACTCCCTGAGGAAGACCTGCCGTGGTTCCGCCAACGGGCCGTCGAACTGATCAGTTACACCGTCAAGTACAAGCGCGCATTCGAGGCTTCGGCGGCGCTCAAGGATTATTTCCTGGCCCAGATCGACCTGCGCCGGTCCAAGCCCACCGAGGACATCATCGGTGATCTGGTCACCGCCGAGATCGACGGCGAGAAGCTGACCGACGAGGCCATCTATTCGTTTTTGCGGTTGCTCCTGCCGGCCGGGCTGGAGACCACCTACCGGTCCTCGGGCAACCTGATCTATCTGCTGCTCACCCACCCCGACCAGTTCGCCGCGGTGCAGTCCGACCATGAGTTGATCGGCCAGGCCATCGAGGAGGGGCTGCGCTACGAAACCCCGCTGACCACCGTGCAACGCTCGACCACCCAGGACACCGAACTCGGCGGGATGGCGCTGCCGGCCGGTGCGGTGATCGACGTGTGCATCGGGTCTGCCAATCGTGACGAGACCCGCTGGGAGCGACCCGAAGAGTTCGACATCTTCCGGAAACGGGTGCCGCACATCACCTTCGCGGCGGGCGAGCACACCTGCATGGGCTTGCACCTGGCCCGGATGGAAACCCGCGTGGCGATGGAGAGCCTGCTTTCGCGGGTGCACAATCTCCAACTCGTCACCGACGACGATCCACACATCTTCGGTCAGCCGTTCCGCTCCCCGACCGCCATCCCCGTCACCTTCGAGCCGGCCCGTTGAGGATGCCGCGATGGTGAGGGCTGCCGGCGGACGGCGACGCCGCGAACGGGGATCGATCAGTGTCGACGAAATCCTTCGCGGCGCTTTCGAAATGGCCGACGAGGTGTCGATCGACAACCTCAGCATGCCGCAACTGGCCCGCCATCTCGACGTCGGCGTCACGAGCATCTACTGGTACTTCCGCCGCAAGGACGAGCTACTCGACGCGATGACCGAGCGGGTGCTGCTCGATTACGACCTCAGTGTGTTGTCCATCGAAGCCGATACCTGGCGAGAATCCCTGCGCGCCCATGCCCACCGGATGCGCGATATGTTCAAAAGCAATCCGATCGTGTGCGATCTTCTGCTGATCCGCGGCACCCGGGGCATCCCGGCGGCGCGCACCGCGCTGGAGAAGATCGAACATCCGGTGGCGGCACTGGTGGCGGCCGGGCTCACCGCCAAGCAGGCGTTCGACACCTACACTGCGATCGCGGTGCTGGTGCGTAGCTCGGCGGTACTGCAGCGGCTGCAGAGCCGATCAGCCGATGTGCATTTTCCCCGCGAATACTGGGAACAGGTGATCGACCCCGACGAGATGCCGCTGATCGCTTCGATTCCCGGGCGGGGCTACCGGATCGGCATGGCCGACGACATCAACTTCGACCACATCCTCGACAGTATCCTCGACCGCGCGGCCGCCTGCGCCACCTGACGTTCTCCCGCGAGCAGGCACCTTGCGTTCTTCCGCGAACAGACGCAAACCCTTACCTTTTCGCGCCAGAAAGTGGCTCTTGTGACGTTTCCGTGGGTGGTTTGTTGATTTGAGGTGGGCGCACGTCGTTGCGGCTCTAGGTTTCTGGC
>NZ_LZJD01000063.1:0-6301 GCF_001666875.1 Mycobacterium sp. E802 | reverse complement strand
ACGCCAGAAACCTAGAGCCGCAACGACGTGCGCCCACCTCAAATCAACAAACCACCCACGGAAACGTCACAAGAGCCCAGTTTCTTCCTGAATTCATGCTGGGTGACGACGTTGTCATGCTGGCAATGGATACCGCAGGTGCGGCGGTCATCCATGCCGCGTTGAACGATGCGGTGCAGCATGGATGGTCGCGGCTAGAACACGACGGAGTCATCCACGAGTTCCGGATTCAGCCCGGTGCAGCCGATATAGAACAGGTTGAAGGCCGCATCGAGTGGCTCCTAGATCGGGCAGCTGCGGTTGAAATCCTTGATGACCTAGCGACACCCGCCGACCACCCCGGACATCAATACGTCGATATCCACACGCCTACATCAACCCTGGTTCTGTCGTACGACGAGTACACGCCCGAATATTTCGCGCATCTTCCGACGAATTGCGGTACGCCAAGCCGGGCGAAAGCTGACGGGAGCTAGTTCGGCTTACATCCTGTAGAAGTCGACGGTGAGCTGAATGGATTCGTGCCCGAGCTGCCGCGACACGATCGTGATCGGCGTGCCTCCCGTCAACCAACTGCCACTAGGCATAGGTGTGGTGCAGATCGTGCGGGGTGGGCTTCCCCGCCAATTCAGCTTGCGCGACAGCGAAATTCCCCCACACGTCACGCCAGAACCACTGGTAACGCACCGGCCCCCATCAGTATTGGTGAACACGAATTCCCCTGACAGTCCAGCTTCTGCAGCAGCCTTGTGGGTACGTCGACAGCGTACCGCTCGTCGGTCTGCGATGCGTGTCGTCGCCGACTTCGAGCCCGAAAAATCCGGTGCACAAGCGGTTTTCGATACCGCCGACGGTGAATTGCACTCCGCACTCAAGAAGGGCACCACCTACCTTGCGCGCAACGTCGCGGTCGCTGCTGCTGTCGTCTCGCGCGCGGCCAAGGAGCTGCACGAGGACCTCTCCACGCCCATCGACGAGGTGATCGAGGAGGCCGGCTCAGGCCACCAAAATTGCCGCTGTCGAAGCCGAACTCGAAACTGCGCAAAAGGTTCTCTCCAACTTGGAGTGAGGCCTTGGCGAATTTGCTACTTGGAATGGGGCTTCGGCTCACTCATGATCGCCTCGTAGTCGCGGCCGCCGTAGAAGACGCCGATGACTATCAGCTTCTCACCCAACACGGCGAAGGCAATGACGACGCGTCGCCTGAAGCCAATTGTGCGTAGTCCTGGCCTTACGTCGTCGCGCGCTCGGCCCCGATGCGGAAACGCCGCCAGTTCTTCGCAGAACGCCACGATGTCCTGGCTGTAACGCGCCGCGACGTCCGCCGATCCAGCAGTGGCGATGTACCGATATAGCTCAACCAGTTGATCTTCCGCCTCTGGCGTAAAGACAACGGTGAGGGTCACGCGCCTCCGGCCTGCTCGGCGGCCAATCGTGCGCGCACCCTGTCGGCACTGACAACGCGTGACTCATCAGCGGCTACCGCGTCATACGCCGCCGCGACCTCATCACGAAGCCAGGCTTCCACTGCATGGTCACGCGCGAACAACGCGCGCAGTCCTTCGCGGATGACTTCACTTTCGCTGGCGTACTCCCCGGAGTTCACGCGCTGGCGCAACGCATCCGCCATGTCGTTCGGGAGCGTGATACTGAGTTGCCGCGTTGTCCGCATGACCACCTCCGCGAGTAGTAGGACTGAATCCTACTCCCACGCTGGCGCGGCAACCCCGCAAAAAGGAGAGCCGCGAAGGCCGATGAAGGGCGTTGCCAACCAAAAAACCCGCCCCGACCGAAGTCAGAGCGGGTTTTCAAACGTGGAGCTAAGGGGACTCGAACCCCTGACCCCCACACTGCCAGTGTGGTGCGCTACCAGCTGCGCCATAGCCCCGTTTGTCGTGCCCCACGAAGTTACACCACCGCTACCCTGCATTCAAAATCGCTGGTCACGGCAGCTCATCGGCCGAGTCCGGCCCCAACGGGCGGGCCGGAGTGTGCTCGTGGGAAGCCGCCGGCCGGGTCTCCGGGGCGAAGAGCCAGCCGACCGCCGCGGCGAGCAGAATCACACCGGTGGTGACAAACGCCACCGTGAAGCTGAGGTGCAGGGCAATCTGGCCGACCGCGAACGAGCCGACGATCGCGCCAAGGTCAGACATCATCTGGAAGGTGGCCACCGCGGTTCCGCCGCGCGCCTTGTTGCCGACGACGTCGGCCACCGCGGCCTGCTGCGGTGAGACGAACATGCCCGTGGCCGCGCCGGTCACGTAGGCAGACACCAAGAACAGCGGCAGCGAGCTGCTGAACCCGACCACTACTGTCGCCGCGGCCGACGCCGTCAGCCCCACGATGACCAACATCCGGCGTCCGACCCGGTCGGACAGGTAGCCACTGGGCACCACCGCCGAGACGTTGCCGATCGCGAAGGTGGCCAGCGCCAGGCCCGCCGTACCAGCGCTGCGGCCCAGCGCATCCACCACAAACAGTGGCACCAACGCGATGCGCAGTCCGACAGAGGACCATCCGGAGGCGAAGTTGGAGAACAGCGCCGCGCGATATGCCGGGTGCCGCAGCACTTTACGCATCGAGACCTTGGGAGCGTCTTCAACCGACGGGGCGGCCAACTCGGAATGGCGCAGGCTGATGAACACCACCGCGGCGGCCACCAACAGCGCCGCACCATAGATCAAGAACGGCGCCGAGAGTCCGAACCCGGCAGTCAGACTGCCCAGCACCGGGCCACCGACCGAGCCGACCAGGAACCCGGAGGCGAACAACCCGGCCACCCGGCCGCGAGCATCCGGCGGCGAAATCCGGATCATCAGGCCGAGCGAGGACACCGTGAACATCGCCGAGCCGAGCCCGCCCAGGGAACGGAACAACAGCAACTGCGCGTAGGTCTGGGCGAACGCGCACGCTCCGGTGGACAGCGCGACGATCAGCAGTCCACTGATGTAGACCCGACGCTCCCCCAGCCGTTGCACCAGAGAGCCGGCCGGTGGGGCACCCACCAGGCGCATCGCGGCAAACGCCGTGATCACAAAGGTGGCTGCGGCAATACTGACCCCGAAATGCCGGGCATAGTTCGGCAGTACCGGCGCCACCACGCCGTAGCCGAGCGCGACCACCACGTTCGCGCAAACCAACAGCCAGACCTCGCGCGGCAGCCTCTGCGTGGTCTTGACGGTCACCCGACGACTGTATTGACCACCTCCTTGGCGGCCTGCTGCACCTCCGCCAAATGCTCGGCGCCGAGGAAAGACTCGGCGTAGATCTTGTACACGTCCTCAGTTCCCGACGGCCGAGCGGCGAACCAGGCGTTCTCGGTGGTGACCTTCAGCCCGCCCAGCGGGGCGCCGTTGCCGGGTGCCGCGGTCAGCTTGGCCGTGATCGGTTCACCGGCCAGCTCGGTGGCGCTGACCTGTTCGGGCGACAGCTTGGCCAGCCGGGCCTTCTGCTCGCGGTTCGCGGGCGCATCGATGCGCGCATAGCTCGGTGAGCCGTAACGCTCGGCCAATTCGGCGTAGCGCTGCGACGGCGTCTGGCCGGTGACCGCCAGAATCTCGGAGGCCAACAGCGCCAGGATGATGCCGTCCTTGTCGGTGGTCCACGTCGAACCGTCGGTACGCAGGAACGACGCCCCGGCACTCTCCTCCCCACCGAACCCGATGCCGCCGCTGATCAGGCCGTCGACGAACCACTTGAACCCGACCGGCACCTCGACCAACTTGCGGTCCAGCCCGGCCACCACCCGGTCGATGATCGAACTGCTCACCGCGGTCTTGCCGGCCGCGGTGCTGCCCGGCCAGTTCGGCCGATGGGTATAGAGGTAGTCGATAGCCACCGCCAGATAGTGGTTAGGGTTCATCAGCCCGCCGTCGGGAGTGACGATGCCGTGCCGATCGGAGTCGGCGTCGTTTCCGGTCGCGATCTGGTAGGTGTCGGGGTTGCCGGTCACCTTCCGAACAAGCCCGGCCATCGCATTCGGCGAGCTGCAGTCCATCCGGATCTTGCCGTCGGTGTCCAGCGTCATGAACGACCATGTCGGATCGACGTAGGGGTGGATCACGGTGAGGTCGAGGTTGTAGCGCTCGGCGATCGCTCCCCAGTAGTCGACGCTGGCGCCGCCCAACGGGTCGGCGCCGATGCGGATGTGCTCGGCGCTGATGGCGTGCAGGTCGACGACATTCGACAGGTCCTCGACGTAGGCGTTGAGGTAGTCGTGCCGTTCGACGCAGTTCCGCGCCTGCGCCAGGGGCTTCCGCCGCACACCGTCGAGCTTGCCCTTCAGCAGTTCGTTGGCGCGTTTGGCGATGGCGCCGGTGGCGTCAGTGTCGGCCGGGCCGCCGTTGGGCGGGTTGTACTTGAACCCGCCGTCGCGCGGCGGGTTGTGGGACGGGGTGACGACGATGCCGTCGGCCAGGCCATCCCGTCGGCCCCGGTTGTAGGTGAGGATCGCGTGGCTGACCGCCGGAGTCGGCGTGAAGCGGTCGGCCGCATCGATCATCACCACCACGTCGTTGGCGGCCAACACCTCCAACGCCGATTCCCACGCCGGCTCTGAGAGCGCATGCGTGTCACGACCGATGAACAGCGGACCCGTGGTGCCCTGGGCGGCCCGGTACTCGACGATGGCCTGCGTGGTGGCCAGGATGTGCGCCTCGTTGAACGCCGCGTCCAGGCTCGATCCGCGGTGCCCGGACGTGCCGAAGACCACCTGCTGGGCGACGTTCTCGGGATCGGGTTGGGTGGTGTAGTACGCAGTCACCACATGTGCGACGTCGATGAGGTCCTCGGGTTGAGCCGGTTGTCCGGCGCGGGGATGGGCAGCCATGCAACCGATTCTGCTCCCGAACCGATGTCGCTGCCGCCGCACGCGCACCAGAGGCCATACTTTTAACCCATGTTCGGCCACGATCTCCGAGAACTGGCCGCAGTGTTCGTCGGCGGCGCCCTGGGCACGGTGGCGCGCGCCGGCCTGGCAGTGCTCGTGGCGCACGATCCCGGTCACTGGCCGTGGCCCACGTTCATCGTGAACGTCCTCGGAGCGTTTCTGCTCGGCTACTTCACCACGCGCCTGCTGGAGCGGTTGCCGGTGTCCAGCTATCGACGCCCGCTGCTGGGAACCGGCCTGTGCGGCGGGCTCACCACGTTCTCCACGATGCAGGTCGAGACGATCACGATGCTCGAGCACGGCCACTGGGCATTGGCCGCGGGTTACACGGCGGCCAGTATCGCCGCCGGACTTTCCGCGGTGTTGACCGCCACCGCGCTCGTGCGGCGCGCGGCGGTGCGCTGATGACCGCCGTGGTGTGGGCCGGCGTCCTGGCCCTCGGGGGTGTCGGTGCGGTCTGCCGATTTCTCCTGGACCGCGCGGTGACCGCGCGCCACACCCGGGGTTTCCCGTTCGGCACCCTGGCGGTCAATCTGAGCGGCGCCTTCCTGCTCGGCTTCCTCGGCGGCCTGGCCCTGAACCCGCACGCCGCGCTGCTGGCCGGCACCGCATTCGTCGGCTCCTACACCACGTTTTCCACGTGGATGCTGGAAACGCAGCGCCTCGCCGAGGAACGTCGGCTCTGGCCCGCGCTGGCCAACATCGTCGTCAGCGTGGCGCTCGGGCTCGTCGCGGCGTGGGCGGGCATGGCGGTGGGCACGCGACTGTGACCACCACCGACTACCTCAAGCTGACCACGTACTTCGCCGAGCGGCTGCGCCACGAGCAGCGGTTTGTCGCCGATGCGCTCCTCGACCTCTACGGCAGCAGCGACGTCGCCCTCAGCGTGATGCTGCGCGGGATCGCCAGTTTCGGCCCGCACCATCAGCTGCGCACCGACGAGACGTTGACCGCCTCCGAAGACCCCCCGATCGCCATCGCAGCCGTCGACACGGCCGCCACGATCTCCGCGCTGGCCGAGCAGGCCGTGACGCTGATCCCCCGCGGTCTCATCACCCTGGAACGCGCCCAGCTGATCCGCCGACAGAGACCGCCACCGACGGTTACCGACATCTGCAAGCTCACCGTGTACGTCGGCCGTCATCACCGGATCGGCGGGGCGCCCGCCCACCGGGCGGTGTGCGACCTGCTGCACCGGCGTGGCTTCGCCGGCGCCACGGTGTTCCTCGGGGTGGACGGCACCGCGCACGGCCACCGCCGCCGCGCCCGGTTCTTCAGCCGCAACACCGAGGTGCCACTGATGATCATCGGGCTGGGAACCGGCGCCCAGGTGAACGCCGTGCTCGGTGACCTCACCGCAGTGCTGGACAGTCCGCTGCTCACGGTGGAACGGGCACAGCTGTGCAAGCGGGG